>JAFWEN010000003.1:0-265208 GCA_017512925.1 Candidatus Saccharimonadota bacterium
GCACCTCGATGTCGGCTCATCACATCCTGGAGGGGGAGCACCTTCCAAGGGTCCGGCTGTTCGCCGGTTAAAGTGGTACGCGAGCTGGGTTCAGAACGTCGTGAGACAGTTCGGTTTATATCCGGCATGATCGTTAGGAATTTTGAGGAGATTTGTCTCTAGTACGAGAGGACCGAGATGAACGCATCTCTAGTGTACCGGTTGTGGCCGCCTGCTGCATCGCCGGGTAGCTATGTGCGGAAGGGATAAGCGCTGAAAGCATATTAAGCGCGAAGCCTACTCCAAGATAAGAATTCCCAAGGAGACTCCTAACAGATGATTAGGTTGATAGGCGCAAGGTGGAAGCTGAGCAATCAGTGGAGCCGAAGCGTACTAATAGGTCCATCGCCTTTTTATGTTCCAAGTTCTGTTTGTGACATGTCGCGAAGAGAACTTGGAAGACGTAGCTAGCAACCGGTGCTCAAACACCGTGACGCTTTAAAATCAATTTATCTGCATCTTATGGACATCAATAGTAATAATAAGGCGTCTTGTTATTACAATTTGGTGCCCATAGCGCTGGGGTAATACCTGTTCTCATTCCGAACACAGAAGTCAAGCCCAGTAGCGCCGATTATACTGCGATAGCGGGAAACTAGGAAGGTGCCAAATTATGAAAAAACCACCCTTACGGGTGGTTTTTTCTATTCCTCTTCGGAGGTTTCTTCGATAGCGGAGAGGAGGGAGTCCTCGACGTTCTTGGACTTCTTTTTCTTGGTGGCTTTGATGAGCTCGATGTCTAGGTCGTAGCCAGTAAGTTTAGAAGCGAGGCGGACGTTCTGGCCCTGTTTACCGATAGCGATAGATTGCTGCTCTTCGGATACGTAAACTTTGGCTTTTTTGCCGTCGATTTCGACTTTGTTGATTTCGGCTGGGCTCAAAGCTTCGCGAATGTACTCAGAAGGATTATCGCTCCAAGTGACAATATCAATCTTCTCGCGATCGCCGATTTCGTTCATCACGGCTTGGACACGGATACCACGACCACCAACGAATGTGCCGACTGGGTCAACGCCCGGCACGGTACTGGTAACAGCAATTTTGGTACGACGGCCAGCTTCGCGGGCGATGCCTTTGATTTCTACGGTGCCGTTGTCAATCTCTGGTACTTCCTGGCGGAAGAGGTACTCAATAAATTCGGCGCAGCCACGTGACAAAATGAGCTGAGCACCTTTGTCGCTACGTTCGATTTTCTTGATATATACTTTGATGCGGCCACCCACGGTGTAATATTCGCCGTCAATCTGTTCAGAACGAGGCATAATGCCACTAGCACGACCGAGGTCGATGCGAATGATTTTTGATTCTACGCGAGTGATGAGACCGGTGACTACAGTGCCAACTTTGTCTTCATATTCGGTGAGTACAGCGTCGTTTTCGGCTTCGCGGAGGCGTTGGATGACTACCTGTTTGGCGGTCATAGCGGCAACGCGACCGAAATCTTTAACGGTGAACTTTTCCTCTACGATGTCGCCGATTTTGGCGCCTTTTTCGGCCTTATCTAGCGGAATTTCGGTAGAAGGATTGTAAGCAACGCCTTCTTCGATCACTTCACGGGCGACGAAGACGTCGGCTTCGCCGGTATTGGTATTAAGCGTAGCGCGGACGTTCATTTCGCGGTCACCATTGTCTTTGCGCCAAGCGGCAGCGATGGCTTGCTCGATAACACCGAGGACGGTCTCTTTTGGTAGACCTTTTTCTTCGGCAATAATGTCAATCATAGCGGACATTTGCTTCAAGTCTAGATTATCCATATTTCCTTTCTATTAATAAAACCGCCTCTTTCGAGCCGGTCAATGTTAGTATATTTATATTATAGCAAATGGCTTGCGAAAAAGCAAGCGATTTGGTATAATAGAAGTAACGAATTTACTTGTAATAAAAAGGAACTTATGAAAATAAACGAGGAAGAGCGTCGTGCCCGGCTCTTAAAATCGCGGGCTGAAAGATTACCAGATATTAAAAAACAGTTTGAAGAGGCGCAGAACCGTCATTTTAACTCAAATTTTGCCCCAGGAGGCAGAGATGCGAAATTGGTCGGGTCTAGGCCAGGTTCGAGCAAAAACGCCGGAAAAGGGGCAAAAAGAGGCTCTAACGGCAAAAACAAGGCTGGTAAGGGAGTGAATCCTGCTAAACAGCAACCGAAATCTAAGGCGAAAACAGAGGCGGAGAAGCGTAAGGTTAATCTGTCTGTGTCTGTACGTAAAGGGGAGATGGTGCATCATCAGAGGATGCTTTCTCAAGATGTAAATGCGCAGGCGACGCAGCATATTATTGGCATTCCGGTGAATAAGTCACGTTACAACGGCTACAATGGCGAGCAGATAACTAATGCGAAGCTAAAAACTATGCGCACGGATAACGAAGCGGTGAAGATTATCCCGATCGGTGGCGTGGGTGAGTTTGGTATTGGTAAAAATATGACCATCATCGAGTATAAATCCGAGATGATTATCGTGGATATGGGGGTGCTGTTTGCGAGTGATGATTATCCAGGGGTGAATTATTTAATTCCGGATATTAAATATCTTGAGGAAAACAAGTCAAAGGTGAAGGCGATTTGTTTTACGCACGCGCATCTAGACCATATTGGAGCGTGTAAGCATTTGCTACCGAATTTTTCGCCACTAACGCCGATTTATGCGACGGATTTTACGATTGGGATGATAAAGAAACAGATGTCTGAACTGGATAACGCTCCAGATATGAATTATCAGGCGGTGGACCCATTCAAGCACGAAAAAATTCAGGTAAGTGAGCATCTTTCGGTGGAGTTTATTCATACTCTGCACTCGATTCCGGGAAATGCGGCGATTGTGGTGCGGACGCCGAACGGCTTGATTTATCTCTCTGGTGACTGGCGTCATGAGGAGCGGCCGATGGGGATTCAAACGGATTACGAGCGAATTGACGAAATCGTGGCGAAAGAAGGCGTAACTTTGATGCTGAATGAGTCCACAAACATAGATTCGCCAGGGCGACATCCGCATTCGGAATATGACGTGGGTGAGAATTTGGGTCGTGTGATGGATCATTATGCGGGTGGACGCGTGATTATTTCATGCTTCTCATCGCAGATTTCGCGTATTGAGCTGGTACTAAAAGAAGCGGCAAAGCGGGGACGTAAAGTAGCATTCTCGGGTTTTTCGATGATTAACAACGTGGAAGTGGCGCTGAGGGCGAAGGCGATAAAAGTACCAAAAGATACGATTGTGAAGATGGAAGATATTATTAAGCTGCCGGATGAGAAAGTCTGTATCGTGTGTACGGGTAGCCAAGGTGAGTTGAACGCGGTGTTGAATCGGATGGTGACAGGCGCGCACAAATACATCAAGATAAAGCCGACGGACACGATTGTGTTTTCGTCTAACCCAATTCCGGGGAACGAGCCGCACGTGGTGAACACGGTGGATGGGTTACTGCGTGAGGGTGCGCAGGTAATTCAGAACGGCAAGACACATCTGACGAATATCGGGCCGCTACATCTTTCTGGGCACGCGTATTTTGAAGATCATGTGGAATTCGTGACGAGGTTAGCGCCAAAGAACTATATGCCATATCACGGGGAGTTCTATATGCTGGAGCACAATGCGGAGATGGCAGAAAATGTAATTGGGATGCCGCGCGAGAGAATTATTGTATCTGATGATGGTGATATCGTGGAGCTGATGCCAGATAAGACGATTCGGAAATGCGGGAGAATTCATGTGGGGAATAAGCTATATGATGACGCGGATAAGCCGGTACATGAGGCGGTAGTGAAGGATAGAATTCATATTTCGCGCGAGGGGATTTTTGTGATAGTGTTGACGCTGAATAAAAAGACCGGGCATCTGATGAAGACACCAGACATTGTGTCTAGGGCGTTTATCTACTTGGATAACTCGGAGGAGCTGATTGGCAAAATTCGGCATTATCTGAGGCAAAAGACGGATAAATCTATTGCTACCGATCCGGAAATGAAGGTACTGAAAGAGGAAATCAAAGAGGATATTACGCATATTCTTTATGATGCGACGGGGCATACACCGATTGTAATACCGGTGATAAATAAGGTATAATGGTATTATGTATGACATTATAATTATTGGCGCGGGGGTGGCAGGGATGACGGCGGCGATTTATGCCAGGCGAGCTGGCAAGACGGTGCTGTTACTGGAAAAGAAGGCGAGCGGTGGGCAGATTGTTAGTGCTCTAGAAATTACGAATTGGCCAGGAGAGATTAGTATTTCCGGAGCAGAATTAACAGATAAAATATATCACCAGGTGAATAACTTGGGTGCGAAATTTGACTATGCTGATATTGACAAAATAGAAAAAGATGGTGAAATATGGAAAATATGGAGTTCTGAGGAGCCGGATAACTGTTATAGGAGTAAGACGGTGATTTTGGCGATGGGTACGGAGCCACGTAAATTGAGTGAAAAGCAAGCTGCAGATGCAGGTGAGCGGCCGATTTCATATTGCGCAACTTGCGATGGCGCACTCTATAAGGGCAAGCCGGTGGTGGTAGTCGGTAGTGGCAATACAGCAAAGCACGAAATGAAATACCTAGAAAATATCTGTTCTAAAGTGTATCACATTCATCATGATGACCCAATCCCGAAAGATGCTGAAGCGGTTTTTGTAGCAATTGGGCGAGTACCAAACACTGGCTTCGTGCAAAATGTGGTAGAATTAGACAAATCTGGTTTTGTGGTGGCAGGCGAAGATTGTAAAACTAGTACACCTGGTATTTTTGCAGCGGGCGACTGCCGAACGAAAGACGTGCGGCAATTGGTGACTGCGGCAGCAGATGGAGCGGTAGCAGCAATGGAGGCAAATAAACTTTTACAGAGGTAATATATCACGGAGCGAATAATGGCAGACGCTAAAACTGAACAGGAGTGGGAAAAATCAAAGCGCATCGAAGAAGAACGGATGAAAGCGATGCGTAATTTGAATACGGCGAATGCTAGCAAGGCGAACGCTATAAATGCATCATTTTTAGACCCAAGTTTGACGCGAAAAAAAGGCTACCGGCGTGATCCAGACGCGATAATGATGAGTGCAGAAAAGTTTGCTAACGCTGGGGCGATATTGGCGGTTGCCGGCGCGGTACTTGTTTTTATTGGCGCAGCCGGTGGAGCAGTTGCGCAAATAAACGAACTTGGAGCGGGAGGAGCTATTATTAGCGGTTTGCCCGGTAGTCTTGGGGCAGGATGTATAGCCGTAGCAGTGATTTGCGCATTAGTGGGAATAATATCTTCATTTGTGTTTCGCAAGCAAATTGGCAAAAAATCCTCTACAGCATTAAGAACATCCATAATAACTTTAATAATCGTATTTGTGTTTGTTTTGGCAAAATTTCTGCTGAGGATATAGACTTGTGCTTGCGGGGATGTTGTAAAAAAGTGGTAAATATAGTAGAATAATGAGGTAGGTTGCCCGAGTGGCGGAATTGGTATACGCGTTCGACTTAAAATCGAATGGGAAACCATATGGGTTCAAGTCCCATCTCGGGCACCAAATTTGTTGCTAAAATCGCCTATCTTGGCGATTTTTCCGTTTCGCTCGTCCAATAGACTCGCTTCAACGGAAGAAATCACCAATCTAGACGATTTTAGCTAACAAATTACCCTGATGTGGTAAAATGGAAGAAAGAAAAGGAGGAAAATGTTGGCACCGGCGGAAATTGCGGAAAAGACAAGTGAAATTGGGGTGGTGAAGGCGAATTTGGCGTGGTGGAAAATGATACTACTGGGGATGTTTGCGGGGATGTTTATCGCGCTCGCGGGAGTGGGGGCGACGTTTGCGAATATTTACGCAGGAAAACTGGCGGGGGCATGTGTGTTTACGGCGGGGCTAGCGATGGTGGTGGTGGCCGGAAGCGAGCTGTTCACTGGGAATAATCTGATGGTGGTGGCGCTGTTTAGTGGAAAAATTGGCTTCGCGAAACTACTCAAAAACTGGATATTGGTGTTTATGGGCAATATGTTGGGTGCAGTGCTGGTGGCGGGTGCGGTGGCAGTGAGTGGACTATTTGACTCGGTGACAGAAACGGTAATTGCAATGGCGACGGCAAAGGTGAGTATGGGATTTTTTGAAGCGGCAATGCGAGGGGTGCTGTGCAATTTTCTAGTGTGTATCGCGGTATGGATGTCTTTTAGCGCGAATACTGTGACGGGAAAGATCGCGGCGGTGTTTTTGCCGGTGATGCTATTTGTGCTGTGTGGGTTTGAACATTCGGTAGCGAATATGTTTTACGTGCCGGCGGGGATGATTATGGGGGCGATGAATGGTGTAGAGACGCCTAGTATACAGGCGTTCTTAATGAATAATTTGCTACCGGTGACGATAGGAAATATAGTTGGTGGGGCAGTACTGGTGGGCGGAGGATACTTCCTAGCCTTCATGACGGGGAAGAAAAAGAAATGAATATATTATACTGTGGCGATCAGGGAATTAAAGATGGGGTGCTAGTGTCTATCCTGTCGCTGATGATGCGGACGGCGCGCGAAAACACATATAATATATATATAGCGACTATTCAATATGAGGGGGTGAAACCTTTCCGGCAAGAGACGGCAGAGTTTTTGGATAAATTGGTGAAAAAATATAATCTGAAAAATTCGGTGAAGCTGATTGATGCGACGGAAGTGTTTGTGAAGAATTTGCCGAGCAAGAATATGGGGTCGTATTTTACGCCATGTTCGATGCTCCGGCTCTATATGGATAGAATGCCGGAACTAAAAAAGTGCGACAGAATATTATATTTAGATTACGATGTAGTGTGCCGGGGTGATATTGGTGAATTTTACAATATGGATCTAGACGGAATTGAAGCGGCGGGGGTGCTAGATATTTATGGGCGGAGGTGGTATCATTATCACGGTTTATTTAAGCAGGATTACATGAATTCTGGGGTGATGCTGTTTAATCTGGAGGAATGCCGGAAGACGGAGATGTTTGAGAGAGCTGTGGAATTATGTGCGGAGCGGTGGATGATGTTGGCAGATCAGGCGGCGCTGAACAAGGCGATAGAACGGCGAGTGCTGGTGGCGCGAAAATATAACGAGCAAGAAGAAAGACCGCGTAAGGATACGGTACTGCATCATTTTAGTAATAACTTTAAGTTTTGGCCGTATTTCAGGGTGCAAAAAGTGAAGCCGTTTGAGATAGACAAAATCCACGAAGTTTTGAAAATTACTGAATATGATGATATACTAGATGAGTATATAAAATTGAAAGATAATTTGTAATGACGAAGGCAGAACTGTTCCAAAAAGACATTCCCGAAGAGAAGCGGGTGTTTTATTATGAAAATGAGGAAGACGACCCGATAAAAACTAAGGAGCAGGAAAATCGCGAGAAGGTGGGGCTGCCGGAGGGGTATGAGTTCATCCCGAAAAATCCGTTTGTGAAGTTATATTCGGCGGTTTTGTATCGTGGATTTAAGGTATTTGCGAGGTATTATGCCAAGTCGTATCTGCATATGAAGATAGTGGGGCGGGAAAAATTGAAGAAAGCCAAGGGCAAGGGTTATGTGATTTATGCGAACCATACGAACCCGTTCCATGATGCGTTTTCGCCGGCGCTGGTGGCGGACAGGCGAATTTTTACGATTATTAGCCCGGTGAATTTGAAGTTGCCAGGGATTGGGAAATATTTGCCGTATATTGGTGGATTGCCGTTAGGTGGGACGCTAGAAGAGAAAATCGCGTTTAATGAGGCGGTGGACGAGCGCTTGGGGCAAAAGAATTGCTTGGTGATTTATCCAGAGGCACATGTGTGGCCGTATGCGACGACAATTCGGAAGTTTCCGGCGGGAGATAAATCCTTTAAGTATCCGGTGCGGAATGATGTGCCGGTATACACAATGACGACGACTTATCATAAATCACGCGTGAAGGGACAGGAGAGGCCAGACATGATAGTGTATGTGGACGGGCCGTTCTATCCAGATCCGAAAAAAACGGATGATGAGAATCGGGCGGATTTAGCGAAAAAAGCTTACGATTCTATGGTAAAATATAGTAAGAAGAATACCTATGAGTACTTCAAATACATAAAGAAAGATATTAAGAAGAAATGAGTATTTTTGATACTGGTGGAAACCCGATAAAAAAGCATATTAAAGTAGTGCCGGTGTTTTTGACGATTAATAATGGGTATGCGCCATATGCGGCGGCGGCGATTCATTCGCTAACGCAAAAGTGTGATAAAAAGCGGTATTACCGAGTGATTATTTTGCACGATGGGCTAAATTGGGTGAACAGGGTGAGACTAAGGAGCTTAGTAACGAAAAATGTGGCAATCCAGTTCAAGAAGATTACGCATAATTTGTATTTGAAGGCAATTGTAAAATATTGTTCTAAGCGGAAGGGGGCGGGAGATTTCTTTTCGGCGGCGGTGTATTATTATAGATTTTTTATCCCGCGGTTATTTCCGATGTATAATAAGTGTGTCTATATAGATAGTGATACGATTCTGAGGGGGGATGTGGGGGAGCTGTTTGACATAGAGCTAGACGATAAAACGGTGGCGGCGACGATAGACCCAAAGGTGACGGTAATTCCGGAGTTTCGCCATTATGTAGATAAGGCGGTGGGAGTGCCGCACGATGAATATGTGAATGACGGCGTGATGGTGATGGATCTAAAAAAGATGCGAAAGATGAAATATTTGTCACAGATGATAGAATTAATCCAGGAGTATGATGCAGATTTGGTGGCACCAGACCAGGATTATTTGAATGTGATTTTGATGGGGCAGATTAAACCTTTGCCGGGATGCTGGAATGCGGAGCCGAGTGAAGAAATGCCGGTGGAGACGAAACTGGTGCATTTTAATTTGTTTAATAAGCCGTGGCACTATAAAAATGTACCGCAGGAAAAGTTGTTTTGGAATGCGGCAAGGGGGACGGGATTCTATGGCGATTTGAAACGTCAGCAGGAAGCGTTTGATGAGGAAAAACAACGGATAGACCATGAAAAGGTGGCGGCGCTAGTTAAAAAAGGCGAGCGGCTAGCCAAGGGCGGACTACTGTTTAAGAAATAAATGCTTGTGGAAAAAGTGGGTAGATAAAGGGGAGTTTTTGGTGGGAAAATAATGTGCAAAAAACTTATGAAAAAATTACGAAAAGCGCTTGCGTTTTAAAAAAATGTGGTTTATAATGGTTTTATTATGATTGGTCAGGTAAGTGTAACAAACAAACAATGCAAAAAAATAATAACCGCTATTTTTGCTGTCGCCATCATGAGTGGTGTAGTGCAATGGATAGGAGCGGGGTCAGCTCACGCGACGGAGAGTTATCTCACCGTGAGTATGGAAAGTGCTATTAATCTAGACATCGCATCCGCTAGTGCGAGTGGTACGTTCAAGAAATCGGCCAATAATACTATTAAAGTTACAACCAATCACTACACTGGCTACACTATGAGCATTAAGACCACGGATGCTTCTGCTTCTACTACCCCACCGGCTCTCAAGAGCACTAAGGCTGGCAGTACAGATAGGGTATCTTCTATAGAATCTGCGCTTACCGAAGATCAGTTTAAGGCTTTGGCTGCTACTGGATATAATAATATGTATGGCTATTTGCCTAGTAAATATTGTACTACTAGCAATGATACTACTAATTGCGCTGCAAATACTTCATTCCTTCCGGCACCGAAACTAACTGGCGATATATTGGATATTACTGATACCAATAATAACGAACAAGCTAGGGAATATACCGTTGCTATTGGCGCCAGAGTAGATAATCTCAAACCGATGGGGACTTATACTAATACCTTTGAAGTATTGTTAGTATCTAATGCTATTCCGTATACTCTAATCTATGATGATAACGTAGTAGGAAATATGCCAACAGACCAAAACGACACTTTGCCAAATACAAGCCTTCCATTGTCTAGCAATGTTCCAACTCGTGATGGTTATACATTCACTGGTTGGTGCACAGTAGCTCCGACTGCTTCACAATATAATGATACTTGCTCGGGTACTACTTATGCGGCGAGCTCAACCTATACTTTGGATGAGACTACGACAAATAACATCCATCTCTATGCGATGTGGAAGCGCAACACGATGCAGAATGTTTCGGAGTGGGCTTCGAATTTGTCGGTCGGTGATGAGACGACAGCGATTGATACGCGTGATGGTAAGACGTATTCGGTGGCAAGACTATGTATGGAAAAGTCTGGTGATGCGTGTACTAGCTCTAATCTGTGGATGACGCAGAATCTAGACCTTATAGTAGGCGGCGCTGGGGTAGGTAACTTGACATCGACAGACTCAGATATTAATAATGACCTTGGTGCGACGATGGGTTATAGCACGGCGGGTGGTGTGATTACCTGGACGCCAAACTCTACCTTGAATGTGCCAGCGGTGATTACGAATCATGCAAGTGGCAATCCGAGCAGTTCGGTGACTGGCTGGAATAATAGTGATACTGTTCCATACCAGGGTGAGGGTGGCGACTACTATATCTTCACTTCTGGGAATGATAATGCTGATACGATTTATGCTTCACTCACGGCTTGTGTGGCTGGTGGACATACAATAGAAGAATGTAATCATTATCATGTGGGTAACTATTATAACTGGAGCGCGGCGGTGGCTGGTAGTGATACGACTGCTTACACGACGGACCTTGCGGTGATGCCGAACTCTATCTGCCCGAAGGGTTGGAGACTACCAAATGGTTTGACTGGCACGTCTGGTAATGAAACTATCTCGGAGTTTAACCAGCTAGCACTGGCAAATGGAATTACGAATGGTCAGACTAAGGCACATTCGACGGAGGATGACCGCTGGGTGAACGTGGGTTGGAATACGGATGGCTTTAATAACTGGAGAACTGCACCGTTCTACTTTACCCGCTCCGGCTACCTCAATGATTCTACTCTTTACAATTACAGTACGAGCGGCTACTTGTGGTCTTCTACGGTGCGTTCCGAGTCTTGGGGTTACTACCTAGTATTCGATTCGGGTGGGCTGTACCCGGCGGGCCAGGGTGGCCGCGTCTACGGGTTCCCAGTTCGTTGTGTAGCTCGTTAGGTTCTCTAGCTGGGGTGGGCGGCCGGCCCGCCCGCCCCTGCTAGTTGGGGCTGAGGTATTCTTTTTTTCTTGCTAATCCTCGTGTGGTAAAAATGCGAAGCAAGTAGCAGCGAAGCGTCAAGCTACTTGCGAGCGGGGAGATGCGAGGGAAAGAAAAGAATTTGTGGAGAGGAAAAAATTAAGAAATAGGGTGGAGAAAGAAAGAAGATGGGAAGAGGTAAGAAAGTTAAGGTGAATCCAGAGACGGGCAAGAACTACCCGGCGATTTCGACCACCAAGTACAAAAGTTTGAAACGTGCGTTGCTCAAAAAAGAACCGCTAAACTACACTAGGATAAACTTTGTCTATTGCGCGGGTAAGGCTGGCTGGGTGGAGGCTGGAGACCATTCGGCGATGGTATATTTCTATGAGGTGGCGCAACGTTTGGGGCTGGCGAATGATTTTTTCAACGATGCGCTGTCTATTTATGATCAGTATGAAATTGGCTATGTGAGAGTACAAAGCTTTCAGGATGCGGTGAGATTTGCGAAACAGGCAAAAATTTATGCGAAGCATGGGGTGGATGAGAATGAAATTATGTACATAGAGCTTTTGAGGCCGGTGCCGGAAGAAAAAATGAAGGAGTATGAGCAGGGAATCAAAGAAAGGCGGTTGGAGCAGCTAACGGTGATACCGGCTTATAATTTGGCGCCAGAATTTTATCAGCTACTGGTGAATTTTGGTAGTAGAATGTATAGTTATTGTAATAAATTAAATCGTTTTGCGACGGAGACCACTGCGAGAGATTTGATAGAACATCTAAATAATTCGATGACAAATTATCATTATATTACGTATACTAAACCAGGAGCGACGGACTATATAAAAAAGCGATGGGATACGATAACTAAAGACCTGAAACTGATAATTGTGGATTTGAAGGTAATGTGCGATTTCCGGCTTATGCCACATGAGGATTGTATAGAGTTTGTCTCGGTATTAGATAGAATGGTGGAACTAGCGGAACGGGAACTAAAAAATATTAAGAAAAGAAAAGAAGAAGATGCCGCTAAAAAAGTTTGACCTAGACGTAGTCTTGGATGAGATTGACGGGATTGGTATGAAACATTGGCTGCTGAGGCAATTGGCTTTAGCTTACAAAGAAGCGCGAAAAAATAAAATCAAGACTTTTAATGAACATCAATATGAAGCAAATTGGACAGATAACTTACAGAACCTGTGCAAAGTAATTTATGAAAATGCGTATTTGCCAAGCTCGTCACTAGCGTTTATTATTTTTGATCCGATGATACGAGAGATTTTTGCGGCGCAGTTTGTGGACAGGATTGTGCACCATTTATTATATACGATTTGCGGAAAATGGTGGGATGCGCGAATGATATATGATTCGTTTAGTTGCCGGGATGGGAAGGGGACTTTGCTGGGTATTCAGAGGTTGCAGAAGATGATGCGGCAAGCGTCGGATAATGGGCACAAAAAGGCAATTGCATATAAAATGGATATTCGGGGGTATTTTATGTCTTTGCCGCGGAAGGAGCTATATAAAGTAGTGAAGTGGGGGCTGGACAGGCAGTTTGAGCCGTATATGCACAGAGCGGCGGCGAGGAAACTAAAGCAACTGTGCGAGTTTTTGTGGAAAATGGTGCTGATGGACGACCCGGCACGGAAGGCGCGAAAGCGAGAGCCGCTATCGAACTGGAATAAATTGCCGCTAGTGAAGAGCTTGTTCTATCGGCTGCCAGGAGTGGGAATTGTGATTGGGAATCTGACTTCGCAGCTGGTGTCGAATATATATCTTAGCACTTTTGATAGATATATAAAGTTCACTTTGAAATATAAATATTATGTGCGATATGTGGATGATTTTGTGATTGTAGTGCCGGAGGAAGATTACAAGCGACTATTAAAAGATATTGAAAAAATCGAGCGGTTTTTGAGGAATGTGTTGCATCTTACATTGCATCCGGACAAACGTTATGTACAGGATGTGCGGAAGGGAGTGAATTTTTTGGGTGCGAGAGTGTATCTGTTTTGTGTTTATCCTTCGAATCGCCTGCAAAAGAAGTTTCGGCGAGAAATTAAGAAGTTTTTGGAGAGTGGTGGCAAGGAACGTGAGTCGCTAACTTCTTATATGGGGCTAATGAAGCACATGAATGGGGATGGGTTTGTAAAGAAAGTGTTTGATGAATATGGGCTAGATTTTAAGCTGTATTTGGAAAGTAAGTCGGAAGAAAGGCGGGGGTTTGATGTGATTTTTGATGAGCTGGCCGTGGGGGCTAAGCTTTGAATACTTGAAAAACGAGGATTAGCAAGAAAAAAAGAATACCTCAGTCCCAACTAGCAGGGGCGGGCGGGCCGGCCGCCCACCCCAGCTAGAGAACCTAACGAGCTACACAACGAACTGGGAACCCGTTGTTGCGTTCATTCTGGTTCGCCGGGTTCAGTTCACCCGAATTGAATTCTAGGTTGTAACCCCAAGACTCGGAACGCACCGTAGAAGACCACAAGTTGCCGTTCGTACTGTAATTGTAAAGAGTAGAATCATTGAGGTTGCCGGAGCGGGTAATCTTCTGGCTAGGCAGAAGAAAGCTTTTGAATCGCTGGTTGGCAAAAATCTCCATGAAGAAATTTGTCGCTATGAACTACTGCTATCTTGCGTTTGAAGATGCAACAGTGGATTCGTCCTAATCCTCGTGTTTTAGTCTGGCCGAGGTGGTTGCGGTTGGCTAGATTTGAAAGCCTGTGATGCAACGTTCGCGACTATCCCCTTATATATTATATAATATGTAGATGCAAAGGTAGGTGGTTGATTTCTCTCGCAACTTGTGTTAGATTGTCCTTGGCGGGATTGTAGTTTAAAGTTGAACGCAGAGAGGAAGGAGGGTTAGTGAAAAAAGATTTAGAAATAAGTCTACTCTTTGGTCTGATTAAGATCAAAAAGATTTCTTCCATAAGGAAGAAATCATAATAACCTTTATTTAATTCTATCGCGCTACAATTGTTAAGTCAAGACCTTTTCGGGTCTTCGCGCCCGCAAGGGTTAGCAATCCCGCTTTTAGTGAATTATAAAAATGGAGGTGCCTACCAGAATTGAACTGGTGTACGCGGTTTTGCAGACCGCTGCGTAACCACTCCGCCAAAGCACCTTACAAAATAATTATAACACGGCTAGGCGTTTCTGACTAGCATTACGCCAATCGCAACTAGCGCAGTAGCAATAAGATGGACTATAACAGATTTACGAGTAAGTTTCTCGCGTCCAAATTTCGGCCAGATAAGAGTAAAAATAATCCCCATGAAGAAAATCACGATGGGTGTAGAAGAGTCTGCGATGGCAGAGGCGATAGCGGTAGACGGTGCGAGCGCGAGCGCGACACGGTAAGTGGCGTCGGTAGCGATGCCGAAGGCGAAATTAAGCGTGAGTGGGCGAAAAACGCGTTTGTCTTTCTTGACGATGCGGCGATAGTGGCGGAGCCATTTGCGATTTGGATAGACGATAAGAAGGTTCATAATGCCTTTGCCTAGGAAGAATAGTGCGAGTGGGAGAACAAAACTAGTGCCATCCGCGTGGCTTTCTACGAAGATGATGTTGCCAATAACGGAAATTAATACATATAAGAAAATAAAAAACACAGCTTTGACGCGAAGGTGGCGGCTGCGCTTTTTGGCGGTAAGAATAATAAGAGCTGGTCCGGCCAAAATAATGCAAAAAGCGATTAATTGTTGGATGCCGATAGTTTCGCCAAAAACGAAAAAGTTGATTAATAAATAAAGAATTGGTGCGATTTGAAGAAAGATGCCGAGATTAGTGGAATCGTCAATTTCTAGCGCCATGTAGTAGGGGACGTTGGCGATGGACGAAAGTGCACCAGATGCGACCAATGATAAAATTCCAATCCAGGTAAAATTAGCAAAATCTTGGGCAAAAATTATCGCAACGACAATGCCGAGAATGGCATAGGTATAACCATAAAACAATTTTTGCGAAGCCGCGTAGCGATCTTTGAAATAAACGTCAGAGACATAATTGTCTAAAAAGACGCGCGGTGCGTCACAAAAGATGGCTAAGATGTCATAAAAAATCCAATTCATATGGCCGACAAAGCCCCATATATAATATAACTATAATAAATTGCAAAAATAGCCAGCATCAAAGCGCCTTCACGACGTGTAATACGGCTACCTTTGCGAGCTACCAGCCAAAGCAAGGCGGCAGAACCAATTAGCATAATAATGTCTAAGACTTCAAAGCTTTCTGGTGTAATAGTGCCAAAAATTGCAACTGGAATACCAAGCACGATACAAATATTAAAAATATTACTGCCGATGATATTGCCGACTAAGAGTTCGTTTTCGCCTTTTTTGGCGGCGGTGATGGTGGTGACGAGTTCTGGAAGTGAGGTGCCGAAGGCGACGACGGTGAGTGCGATGATGCGGTCGGAAATGCCAATGCCGGATGCGATGGCGGAAGCGGAGTTAACGACAAGTTGGCTGCCAGCGACGACGCCGATGAGACCAAGTGCGACAAATAAGAAGGATTTGCCGAGTTTGTATTTGGGCTTTTCAACCTTTTTCCGCTCCTTTTTGTTTTTGCGTGTCATATTGATAATGTAATAAAGGAAAATCGCAAAGAAAAGCACGCAAATGATAGCATCACTACGATTAATTGTATTGATAGTAGCGCCAGCAATACTAGTGTCCATAATGAGCACTACAAGCGCAGTAGAAATAAGCAGTAAAAGCGGAAGCTCTTTAGAGATGGTGTTGCGATTAATTTTGATAGGACTCATTACGGCAGCGATACCGATAAGCAACAAAATATTGAGGATATTGCTACCCATAACATTACCAAGGAGCATATCTGTATTACCATTTATGAGGGAGGAAATAGAGACCGCAAGCTCTGGTGCGCCAGTCCCAAAAGCAACGATAGTCAGGCCGATAAGTTGCTTAGATACTTTGAAATTGGAAGCCACTGATGAGGCGCCAGAAACCAGCCAATCCGCGCCCTTAATGAGCATCACGAATCCAGCTACGAGAATCAATATTTGTAGAAAAATGTTAGTTTCCATGTTTGTGTTATATTATATATAATTATTATAGCATAAACACGATAAAATGGGAAGGAATTTGCTGGTTTTGGTAGGTGTCCACATTTTCCTCTTGAATAATTGTAAAGATTGTTGTATAATATATTAGTGGTCCCGGGCTGATTGGCGTGGGGCTTGTATTTGTCCGAATATGGAGGTGGAAAATATGGGCAAAGATTATTTAAAGATTAGGGCGAAGAAAAAAGGTGACAGAATTGAAATTCTGGACATCAAATGCGACGCGACTGAGGGAATTGAGGAATACGAAAAGATATTCAAAATCCCTGCTGACGCGACGGATGTGAAAGAATTGCAAAAATTTGCGCGGGCTATTGCAGAGAACAGCGAAGATGTGAGAATATTTGCCGTTGAGGTTGGAGCCGATAGCAGAGTTTTGATTTGTGCTGCTATGGATTCTGTGCTTGGAAGGAGCTTCTCGTATATAGTACGCAATGATTATCCGTTGAGCTTTGATGTGTACCATTCGCTGGGCGGTAAAAAGCTTTCCAAATACCATTTTGAAGTTTCGCAAAATAGGACTATAGTCCGTGGATATGCGTGGAGCGATGAAAAATGGCTTGAGATGTATCGTTTGGCGGTAACGTCGGACGGTGGAGTCCAGTGGGTGGAGTTTGAAGGTGCCCAAATCTAAAAACTCAGCTAAGGCTGAGTTTTTTCATGATTGTTAGAACGTAACAAAAATGGTGCGAATGAAGAGACTCTAACTCTCGTTGGCGAAGCCCGAGAGTTAGCCGACAACAAAAAATGGTGCGAATGAAGAGACTCTAACTCTCGTTGGCGAAGCCCGAGAGTTAGCCGACAACAAAAAATGGTGCGAATGAAGAGACTCTAACTCTCGACCTCTTCCTTGGCAAGGAAGCGCTCTAAACAACTGAGCTACATTCGCACGTTATTGAAATTATTATAGCACACTTTTTAGAAATATTAAAGATTTTATGTGCTATAATGGAAATATATAAATTAATACAGGAGTGGAAATGACAATAGCAATTGTAGTGATTGTGGTTTTGGCACTGATTGTGGCCATAATCGCTGGGATGTATAATAGTTTAGTTTCGCTAAATGAGCGCGTGAATGAAGCGTGGTCAGATATTACGGTGCAGCTAAAATACCGGGCGGATTTGATTCCGAACGTAGTTGAGACCGTGAAGGGCTATGCGAAGCATGAAAAAGACACCTTCAAGATGGTGACTGAAGCACGCTCGGCGGTGATGGGCGCAAAAACTGTGAAGCAGGCGGCGGAAGCTGAGAAGGAAATGCAGACGGCTTTGGGACGGATTTTTGCGATTGCAGAGGCTTATCCAGAGCTAAAAGCGAATGAGAATTTTAAGACTTTGCAGGTACAATTGCAGGATGTAGAAGATAAAATTCAGGCGGCGCGTAGGTTCTATAACGCTGGCGCGAAAGATTTGAATACAAAGATTAAAGTTTTCCCGTCCAATATTGTAAATAATATGTTCTGCCATTTTAAGAAGCGTGATTATTTCGAAGTTGAAGAAACCGAAAAGGCGAAGATTGAGAAGGCGCCAGAGGTGAAGTTTTAATTTAAGGATGTGCCGGGTGGGTTTTTGCCTGCCCGGTGCGTATGCATTATGTACAAACAGATTGCACAGAATAAACGACGAACTGCCTTGATTATATTTGGGTTTGTTTTGTTGATTGCGGCGATTGCGGGGGCGTTTGCCTATTTTTATCGTGATCCATGGATAGCGGTATGGGCAATTGTGGCAGCATTGATTTATGCTTTGGTGCAATATTTTTTGTCTGCTTCGCTAACGACGGCGATGACTGGTGCGAAGGAAGTAACGAAAAAAAGTAACCCTAGACTATATAATATAGTAGAAAATCTTTCGATTACGACGGGGCTTCCGATGCCGAAAGTATATGTGGTGGAAGATAAGGCGCCGAATGCATTTGCGACGGGGCGAGATCCGGAGCATGCGTTGGTGGCGGCAACGACTGGGCTACTGGACATCATGAATGACAAAGAGCTGACGGCAGTGATGGCGCACGAGATGTCGCATGTAAAGAATTACGATATTAGGGTGTCGGCGATTGTGTTTGGGCTAGTTTGTGTGATTGGTTTAATTTCTGACATTGCGTTTCGGATGATGTATTATGGCGATAGGAGACGGGACAATGAGGGAAGCCCAGTTGGATATTTATTAATTGTGTTTGCGGCGATTTTTGCGCCGATTTGTGCATCGATTGCACAGATGGCGGTGTCGCGGGAACGAGAATATTTGGCGGATGCTTCGGCGGTAAATATTACGCGGTACCCAGAAGGGATGATTGCGGCGCTTAAGAAATTACAATCGCACTCTCAGCCGATGAAAAATCAAAATACGGCGATGGCTTCACTGTATATTAATGATCCGTTAAGAAAAGGGTTTTTTAGCAATTTGTTTAGTACGCATCCGCCGATTGAGAAAAGAATTGAAAGGCTGGAACATGGCAAACAAACGTTCTAAAAAAATAGATAAGAAGAAAGTTGGCCTTCGCGTTAAATGGAAGAAATTTTGGGCGGGCATAAAAAAGAAAATTGCGGCACGCAAGATAAAGCCGACATCTTTCAAACATAAATCTTTTAAGCGGTCGTACCGGGAAGATTATAAACGTGACCTGAATGTGCCGGGTATTATGTATCATATAGTGGCAACATTTAAGATGATATTTAAGAATTGGAGAGTTTTTTTGCCGCTAACGATTTTGGCGGTAGTGTTGTCAGTGGTGCTGGTGGGACTAATGAGCGAAGATACTTATCGGCAATTTCAGAAAGTGCTCGACCAGACTTCCGAACAGATGGGAACGGGAGATATTGGAAACGTAGCAAGGGCGGGGCTACTATTAATTTCTACGGTGACGACTGGAGGGCTGAGCGGGTCTTCTAGCGAAGTAACGATTGTGTTTTCGGTGTTGATATTTTTAATGATATGGCTAGTGACGATATTTTTAATTCGGCATATTATGGCAAAACAAAAAGTGAAGTTGCGCGATGCACTGTATAATGCAATGACGCCGCTAATTTCTACTTTGGTGGTATTTGTAGTGGCGGTGATACAGGCGGTGCCGATATTCATCCTGATAATTGCATACTCGGCGGCAGTGCGGACGGAGTTTTTGGCGACGCCGTTTTATGCGTTGGTGTTTTTTGTGTTTGCGGCGTTGATGATTCTACTGTCTGGGTATTTGCTTTCATCTACGTTAATGGCATTTGTGGCGGTAAGTGCGCCGGGAATGTATCCGATGCCGGCAATGCAAGCGACGTCGGAATTGATGCGGGGGCGGAGGATAAGATTTTGTCTGAGGATTGTGGCTTTAATTATTGCAATGGTGATAATGTGGGTGTTAGTGATGATGCCTTTGATATTGTTTGACTTATGGATGAAACAATTTGAGTGGACGGCGACAGTGCCGTTTGTGCCGATTTGTCTAGTGATAATGACGTGTTTTACGGCAATATACGTAACAGCGTATTTGTATATATATTATAGATGGATGTTGGAGGATTAAGATGAATAAGATGGATGCGGAAAAAAGAATTGCGAAGTTGCGTGAACTAATAAATGATTATCGTTACCATTACCATGTGCTAGATGAGTCGATTATGAGTGAGGCGGCGGCGGATTCATTAAAGCATGAGCTGGCGCAGCTTGAGGCGGAATATCCAGAATTAATCACGCCAGATTCACCGACGCAGCGGGTGGCAGGGAGACCACTAGATAAGTTTACGAAAGTGGCGCACGAGAAGCGGATGATTAGTCTGGCGGATGTGTTCTCGCGCGAGGAAGTTTTGGACTGGGTTTCGCGAAGTGAGAAGTTGGTGCCGGGTGGGAAGATAAAAGAATTCTTTACGGATATTAAGATGGATGGGCTGGCGTGCTCGTTAAAATATCGCGACGGGGTATTTTATCAGGCGGTGACGCGCGG
Source organism: Candidatus Saccharimonadota bacterium (assembly GCA_017512925.1). Taxonomy (GTDB): domain Bacteria; phylum Patescibacteriota; class Saccharimonadia; order Saccharimonadales; family Saccharimonadaceae; genus Nanosyncoccus. Next base: position 20,130 of record JAFWEN010000003.1, read on the forward strand.
GGATGGACTAGTCGGAGAAGATGTAACTTTGAATGTAAAAACAATTCAGAATGTTCCACTCAGAATAGATGGTGATGAAATCGAAGTGAGGGGTGAAATTGTGATTTTTAAAAAAGATTTTGAGGAGTTGAACCGGCAGCAACGTGAGGCGGGAGAGGCGGAGTTTGCAAATCCGCGAAACCTAGCGGCAGGATCGATAAGGCAGCTTGACCCGAAAGTTGCGGCGAGCCGACCGCTACGTTTTATTGCGTATGATTTGGTGACGCCGGATTTGCCGACTTGGCACGAGGCTTACGAGATGCTAAGCGAACTTGGATTCCAGACTTCGCGCGAGGATAGAGTTTGGCAAGCTCAAGAGAAAGAAGAGTTATTTAAATACATAGATGAGCTAGATGAGTATCGGAAGGGGTTGCCGTTTAATACGGATGGGATGGTGATAAAAATCAATGATAGAGCGGTATATAATCAGCTAGGGATTGTAGGAAAGACGCCGCGCGGGGCGGTGGCGTATAAATTCCCGGCAGAAGAAGCGACGACAAAAGTGCGAGATATTGTGATTTCGATTGGGCGGACGGGGGCGGCGACGCCAGTGGCGATTTTGGATCCGGTGTTAGTGGCAGGTTCGATGGTACGGCATGCCTCGCTCCATAATGCAGATGAAATTGCGCGATTAGACGTAAGAATTGGTGATACGGTGATTATTTATAAGGCGGGGGATATTATTCCGCAGGTGAAAGAAGTACTAACGACTTTGAGGCCAGAAGGAGCGGTGCCATTTGATTTTGCGGTGGCGTTGGCTCGGCAATATCCAGAGCTCACGTTTGAACGTCCTGAAGGCGAGGTGGTTTATCGCGTGAAAGGCGAGACTTCGGATTTTATTTTGAAACGGGCGATAGAATATTATGCGAGCAAACCGGCATTGAATATCGAGGGGTTGGGTGAGAAAAATGTGGCGGCATTGGTGGATGCGGGGATGGTGAAATCGATTGCGGATTTGTATCGGCTGGATGTTTCGGAGGTTGCTGCGCTGGAAAGATTTGGGGAGCTATCGGCAACGAATTTAATAAAAGCGATAGATAATTCTAGACATGCGCCGCTAGCAAAATTTATTACGGCGCTTGGAATTCGTCACGTAGGAGCACAGACGGCGGTGGCGTTAGCGAGGAAGTTTGGTTCGCTTTCTAAATTAATGGAAGCGACGGAAGATGATTTGCTGGAGATTAATGATATTGGTGAAGTGGTGGCGGAGGCGATTTTGGCGTGGTTTAGCGACGAGGATAATGTGCGGTTACTTGAAGAAATGCGCTCGCTAAATGTGTGGCCAGAAGATTATGAAATGAAGGATTTGCCGCTAATTGGAAAATCGTATATTGTAACCGGAACGCTTTCATCTATGGGGCGGGAAGAAGTTGAAGACAAATTACGTGCGCTTGGGGCAACGGTAACTTCGTCGGTGACGCGTGCGACGACGGCGCTAATTGTAGGTGAAAAACCGGGAAAATCAAAGACTGATAAAGCGGACAAGCTTGGTATTCCAAGGATGAGTGAAGTGGAGTTTTTGAAGCTGATTGGGTAACAAAAATAAGCCCGGAGGCTTCTTCTTGGTGACCTCGGCGGGAGTTGAACCCGCATTGCCGGGATGAAAACCCGATGTACTAACCGCTATACGACGAGGCCAGATGTATATATTATACTAGAAATTAATCGAAAATACAAGAGTATTTGATGTCGGCGTAGTAGTCAGTTTTGCCGTAGGGCTCGGTGGGGTAGTAGTGAATGATGGTTTCGGTTTCATCGCAATAGCGAGTAAGGGTGGGGGCGGCGTCGGCGTGACGTTGGCCATCGAAAAGTAATAATTGATGCAAAGTGATGTCGTCGAAGCCACGTTTGGCGTAGTTGCTGATGATTTCCTCGGTAGTCTTGGTAGAGTTAATGGAACTAGAGCTAGCGATGGAGCTGTAGAGATAGTTTTCGTAATAGTCGGCGGCGATGGATTGGATTTTGCCGGTAACGATGCGCTCTGGTGTAGTAAAGAAATTGAAAAGTAGCGACAAAATGACGACCATGCTGGAGAGGACTATGACGGTAAGAATCGTACGCTTGCCGGCAACGAAAGTTTTGCGCGATGCAGTTTTGGAACGAGCACGGCGAGATTTTTTAATGCGAGTACGACCTTGGTGAATGCTGCTGCTAGAGAGATTCATAACTTAATCATATCATAAAAATACAACTTATGGTAATATAATATTATGAGTAGATTATTCAAAAGAACAAAAATTTTGGCAACAATAGGGCCGTCTGTGTTTGGTGCAGAAAAAATTGAAGAAATGATAATGTCTGGCGTGAATGGTTGTCGGTTGAATTGCTCGCACGGGACGAACGAGGAACGCGATGAGCAGATAAAGTGGATTCGGGCGGCGGCGAAAAAGAAGGGTCGGAGTGTGGCAATTTTGCAAGATTTGCAGGGGCCAAAAATTCGGTTGGGCGCGCTAAAGGATAACCATCTTGATGTGGCGACTGGTGATGAGTTGATTTTGGAAGCGGATGCTGAGTTTGTGCATGATGGTGGATCTACGGTGCCGGTACAATATAATTTAGCTGAAAAGGTAAAGGTGGGTGAGTCGCTTTCGATGTTTGATGGCAAAGTAAAATCAGAAGTAATAGAGATTGTGTCGAATACGGCGATTAAGGTGAAGATACTGAATGATGGGTTTATCATGTCGAAGAAAGGGTTGAATTTGCCTGATACGGATTTTGGCGGAGATATTTTGACGTCGAAAGATTTGGCCGATATTGAATATGGTGCGGCGCAAGATTATGACTATGTGGCGCTTTCGTTTGTACAGACAGCGGATGATATTTTGAAATTGAAACAGCTACTTTTGTCCTATGGTTCGACGGCGAAAGTGATTGCAAAGATTGAAACGAAGAAAGCGATTTCGTCGGATGAGAATTTGGAAAAAATTGTGCAGGCGGCGGATGGAATTATGGTGGCGCGAGGCGATATGGCAGTAGAAGCTGGTGCGGAGGTAGTGCCGATTATTCAGCGGAAGTTGATTGCGATGTGCAGGCGGCATAGCAAATTATGTATTGTAGCGACACAAATGTTATCTTCTATGGTGGAGTCGCCAGAGCCGACTAGGGCGGAAGTTTCGGATGTGGCGACGGCGGTAGTACAAGGTGCTGACGTAGTGATGTTGTCTGATGAAACGGCGAATGGTAAATATCCGATTGAAGCAGTAAAAAAAATGAAGAAAGTAATTTTGTATACGCAAAATCATTCGCGGATTGCGCCGATGTCGCAAGAGCCGGAAGGCGACGGAGTGATATACGATGCGATTTCGGGTGCGGCGGCGCGGTTGGCGGAAAAGATTGATGCCGACGTAATTGTGTGCCAAACGGCGAGTGGCTCGACAGCGCTGGCGATGGCGGCTCAGCGACCGAATGTACCGATTATTTCGGTGACGCCGAATCAACGGGTGGCGAATCAATTGGCGCTACTTTATGCGAATGCGGCGTTCGTGAGACCATATTCGGAAAACTTTGGTTTTGAACTGGCGAAAGAATTGAAGAGTACGTATCTGCAAACTAGAGAAGGTGAGAAAGATTTATTAGCGGTGATTGTGTCTGGTGACAAGAATAAAGTTGGAACGGATACAATTATGGTGAGAAACATTTAGGGCGTGTTATAATCAGACTATGAAGACAATTCGTGATGTTAATGTTAAAAACAAAGTAGTTTTAGTGCGCGTGGATTTTAACGTGCCGATTGAAGATGGGGCAATTACAAGTGATTTAAGAGTGCGGGCGTGTTTGCCGACACTAGACTATTTGCGCGAGCATGGTGCGAAGAAAATTATTCTGATTTCACATTTGGGACGACCGGAAGGCAGGGATAAAACTTTGTCATTAAAGCTGGTGGCGGAGCTGCTAGACAGGCTAATCGGCAATGTAGCTTTTGTGAGTGATGTGTCTGGGCCGGATGTGGAATCGGCGGTGAGGAAGGTAAAAAATGGTGGAATTTTGGTACTGGAAAACTTGCGATTTTATGCGGGCGAAGAGAAAAATTCCGAAGATTTTATTTGCGAAATAATTGATAGCACGAAAGCACAGATTTTTGTGCAGGATGGGTTTGCGGTGGTGCATCGTGCGCACGCATCTACTAGTGCGATTGCGAAACATTTGCCGGTGTATGCGGGGCTACTACTTGAAAAAGAGATTACGAATTTGGAAAAAGTGATGCGTCGTCCGGAGCATCCGTTTGTACTGATTATTGGCGGGGCGAAGGTGGATGATAAACAACCGCTAGTTGATAGATTTGGTAGGGTGGCGGATAAAATAATTGTGGGTGGCAAGATTGCTGCGGATGGGTATAGCACGAAACTTGGGAATGTGTACGTGGCGGAAGATTTTGACGAGGACGCGGAAGGTAATAAATTTGATGTGGGTCCGGTGGCAATGACGAAAATTGCGGAGATGCTGAAGGATGCCAAGATGGTGATTTGGAACGGGCTAATGGGCAAGGCGGAAGATCCGGCTTATGCGACGGCCTCGACAATTGTAGCGAAGATCCTCGGCGAAAAGCGTGACTGCGTAACGATTGTCTGCGGTGGTGATACGGCTGGATTTGTAGAAAACTTGATGAAACAAGACGAAGGGTTAGAATATACTTTAGTTTCTACGGGTGGTGGAGCAGCGCTGGAATTTTTGGCGGGAAATAGCTTGCCTGGACTAGAAGTGGTGGAAGAATAATCGTTTACATTTTATTCGTGCTGTGATATAATTTTGGTATGAAAAAAGTGAGGACATATCAAGAAGTAATTGGTGAAACCGTGGAGCAAATGCGAACGGAGAAAGGTTGGACGCAGGAAGATTTGGCGAAAGCAACGGGCTCTTCGCAGTCGGCGATTCACCGGATTGAAAAAGGTGGGCAGAATATTTCGCTGGAGATGATAAAAAAGCTATCGGAGGCGTTAGGGAATCAAATTCTCTCTATAAACGATACGGTTTCGCAGAGCTTTAGGATAAGGGGTGGGAAAGAATTGCATGGTGAAATTACGATAAATACGTCAAAAAATGCGGCGGTGGGTTTGCTATGTGCGGCGCTTTTGAATGAGGGGACGACGGTGCTGCATCGGGTGGCACGGATAGAAGAAGTGTTTAGGATTATTGAGGTTTTGGAGTCAATTGGGGTAAAATGTCATTGGAAAAACCGTCATAGAGATTTGGAAATTATATCACCACGTGAATTAAAATTAGAGGAGATGGACGTGGAGGCGGCGCGGAGAACGCGGTCAATTATTATGTTTTTAGGGCCGCTGCTACATCGTTATAGTAAATTTACAATTCCATATGCGGGTGGGTGTTCGCTTGGTACGCGTACGGTGGAGCCGCACATGAAAGCATTGGAATCGTTTGGGCTTTCGGTGGACGCGGAGTGTAACAGTGGCTTTTACGAGGTGAATGTAGACCCGAGGATTTTGAACGAAGTGGACGATCGCTATATCGTGTTGGTGGAACGTGGTGATACGGTGACGGAAAATGTGTTGATGGCGGCGGCGCTATTTAATGGTAAAACTACGATCGTGGGGGCATCGTCTAATTATATGGTGCAAGATCTATGTTTCTTCTTGGAGAAGTTAGGGGTGAAAATTGAGGGGATTGGTACGACGACTTTGGTGGTGCATGGAAAAGCGCGAATCGATGAGGATGTGGAATATTGTATTTCGGAAGATCCGATTGAGGCGATGAGTTTTATTGCAGTGGGGCTGGTGACACATTCTGAGATAAAGATTGCGCGAGCGCCGATTGAGTTTTTGGAGATTGAGTTAGAGATTTTGAAAAATATGAATGCGCGGATTGAAAAATCGGCGGAGTATTTGTCGGAAAATGGGCGGACGCGACTAGTGGATTTGACAATTAAAAAGTCTCAGCTGGTAGCGCCGGTGGACAAAATTCACCCGATGCCGTTTCCGGGGTTAAATATCGATAATTTGCCGTTCTTTTCGGTAATTGCGGCAGTGGCGGAAGGGCGGACTTTGATACACGACTGGGTGTTTGAAAATCGAGCGATTTATATTACAGAACTTGCGAATTTGAATGCAAAGATTGAACTTTTAGACGCGCATCGTGTGTATGTGGAAGGGCCGACGAATTGGCGGCCAGCAGAAATGGTGGCGCCGGCGGCGCTGAGGCCGGCAGTGGTGGTGCTGATTGGTATGTTGGCAGCGCCAGGAACTTCGGTGCTACGTAATGTATATTCGATTAACCGTGGATACCAAGATTTTGCGGCGAGACTTCGCCATCTCGGGGCGGACATAAATACGTTGACGGGGATATAAAATGGATGAGCTGAATGCTGCGCAAAGAGAAGCGGTAGAAACGTTGAGTGGGCCGGTGTTGATACTGGCTGGCGCTGGGTCTGGTAAAACTAAGACGCTGACTTATCGCATCGCGAATTTGATTCAACATGGGATAGAACCTTCGCGCATTTTGGCCGTGACGTTCACAAATAAAGCGGCGAATGAGATGCGAGAGAGATTGTGGGCGATTGTGAATGGAACAGGGCCTGCTGCTCCGCCGCGCTCTTTCATGCCGTATATGGGGACGTTTCACGGGATTTGTGTGAAGATCTTGCGGCAGGAATATGTAGCGGCGGGGATAAGTCGGGATTTTGTGATTTATGATGCGGATGATCAAGTGTCGCTGATTCGGCGCGTGATGAAAAATCTGAAAATTACGGATAATAAGCAATTAAAACCGAAGTCTATTCAGTCGATTATTTCTAGCGAGAAAAATCAGGGAAATGGGCCGGAAGAATATATGGCAAATGCGTTTTATCCAAACCAGGAGCAGATTGCGAAAATTTTTCGTGGTTATGAAGAGGAAAAGGCAAAAGCGGGGGCGTTGGATTTTGATGATTTGCTTTTGAAAACTTTGGAGCTATTTGCAACAAATCAAACAGTGCGGAAGAAGTGGCAAGAGCGTTTTGAACATATTTTGATTGATGAGTATCAGGATACGAATGTGATTCAATATAAGCTGGTGAAGTTGTTGGTGGGACATGAGCGAAATATTTGTGTGGTGGGAGATGATTGGCAGTCGATTTATTCGTGGCGAGGGGCGGATTTTACGAATATTTTGAATTTTGAGAAAGACTTTCCAGGGGCGAAGGTGGTTAAGCTGGAACAAAATTATCGCTCGACTGGGAATATTTTGCGGGCGTCGCAAAAGATCATTCGCGAAAATAAAACGCGAACGGATAAGGAATTGTATACAAAAAGTGGCGAGGGTGAACCGGTAGATATTGAGAGCTTGGCTGATGAAACGGCAGAGGCACGGTTTGTGGCGCTGTCTATCGTGAAATTAAAAAAAGATTATCCGGATTATAGTGATTTTGCGGTGCTGTATCGGACAAATGCGCAGTCGTATGCTTTTGAAAAGACATTTATAGATATGCATTTGCCATATAAAATTGTGGGTGGGGTGAGATTTTATGATCGTAAGGAAGTGAAAGATGTACTGGCGCTATTACATCTGGCAATGAATGGACGAGATAAAGTAGCAATGGAGCGGGTATGCAAGAATGTGCTATCTGGAGTTGGCGAGGTGTCGCTCAAGGAGGTGCTAGGTGCGATAGATAGTTATGATGGTAAGGGAAATCCTTTGGCGGATTTGGATTTTCCGGCGGTGCTAAATACGGCAAAGGGGAAGAAGTCGCTGGGGTTGCTGTGTGATTTTGCGCGAGAGGCAAAGCCGGAAGATAATCCGGGGGAGCTTGTGAAGTATGCTGTGAAAAAATTTGACTTTGAGAGGTTAACTGATGATGGCACGCCGAGCGCAGAAGAGAGGATGAAGAACTTGGAAGTGTTGGCGGCGACGGCGGGCGAATATGCCTCGCTAGAAGAGTTTTTGGCGGATGCGGCGCTAATGTCGTCGGCGGATGAGGCGTCTGGACACGATGCGGTAACTTTGATGACGATGCACGCAGCTAAGGGGCTAGAATTTCCGGTGGTTTTCTTGGTGGGAATGGAGGAAGGACTGTTCCCAAGTGGGCGGGCGGCAGAGACGCCGGAAGGCTTGGAAGAAGAACGGCGACTGGCTTACGTGGGGATGACGCGGGCGATGCGAAGGTTAATTTTGACCTATGCTGGGTCGCGGTTTTCGTTTGGGAGCAGAAATTATAGTATGCCATCGAGATTTTTGACGGAGTTGGGGTATAATCCGTATGGGGCGAGTGGGTATAAAGATGAAAATGCGGATGGATTTGTGGATTTTAGCGAAGAGGATTTTGATGCAAACCCATTTCCGGATGACTTGCCGGTATGGGAATAACTAATAATAAGGAGGTAAAATGAAAATATTATGGACAGATGGAAGCGCAGAGCCGAACCCAGGGCCTGGTGGTTGGGCGGTGATTGAGCAGACTGATGAACGAGGGCTAAGAGGCGAGCCAGTGGCGTTAGGGAATGCACCAAAAACAACCAATATTAGAATGGAGGGGGAGGCTTTGAAGGTGGCGATGAAATATGCGGATGGCGAAGAGTGCGAAATACACACTGATTCAGAATTTTGGGTAAATGTAATAACGAAGTGGGCACCTAGTTGGAAAACGAGGGGCTGGACAAAGAAGTCTGGACCGATAAAAAATTTGGATTTAGTGATAGAATTATATGAGCTATATGAAGATGGTTTGGTCGAACTGATTTGGGTGCGGGGGCATGTGGGTACGAAATTAAATGAAATGGCGGATGAGTGGGCGAATAGGGCACGGATGGGAGAAGAATTGTGATATAATTGGGGTATGAAACTATCGGAAGAACTCATTTATCGTGGCTTTAAGGCTGAAACAACTATTGAAAATCCGGCGGATTTGGATACGCGCGAGAACAAGACTTTTTATTGGGGCGCGGACCCGTCGGCAGACTCTTTGACGATTGGAAATTTGGCGGCACTCATGATGTGTGCGTGTTTTGTGCGGCACGGGTGGAAACCGTATCTTTTAGTGGGCGGAGCGACTGGGCAAATTGGAGACCCAAAGGAAAATGGTGAGCGCGAGCTTAAAAGTCTTGATGAGGTGGAACACAATAAACAGTGCATTAAAAAACAAATCGAAAATGTAATTAGTAGCAATGATGTAATATTATTGGATAACTATGATTGGTTTAAAAATATTAATTATCTGGATTTCTTGCGCGAGGTAGGAAAGAATTTCTCGATGACGCAACTTCTGGACAGGCAATTTGTGCAGAATCGGATTGGTGAAGGTGGAAGTGGTATATCTTATGCGGAGTTTTCATACACATTGATTCAGGGATATGATTATTTGCATTTGTATCGTGAATATGGTGTAGCAATGCAACTTTGTGGGGCGGATCAGTTTGGAAATTGCACGTCTGGCATGCATTTGATTAAGAAGCTGGAAGATGCTGAGGTGGATGTATGGAGCACGCCACTTGTGATTGATCCGGTGACGGGTCGGAAGTTCGGTAAATCGGAAGGAAATGCGATTTGGCTAGCAGCTTCGGATAATGGCAGTGGAAATTATACTTCGATATTTGATTTTTACCAATTTTGGGTAAATCAGCCAGATGAGGCAGTGGAGTATTTGCTAAAAATCTATACATTAATTCCGCGTGAAGGAATTGAGGATTTGTTAATGAGGCATAAAGAAGCGCCGGAAAAGCGTTTAGCTCAGCGAGCGTTGGCTCATCAAGTGACTGCAGTGGTACATGGGCGCGAGGCGGCGGATGCGGTAGAAAATTTGTCTGGGACATTATTTAACCGTGAGACGGATTTTACGGAATTTAGTGAAGACGAGTTGACCGAATTCGCGGCTTATCTGCCGGTGGTGGCTAAGGGTACGATGTTGGTGGATGTGTTGGTGGTTGGTGGTTTGGCGCCGTCAAAAAAGAAGGCGCGAGAGTTTATTTCGCAGGGTGCGGTATCGGTAAATGGTGTGAAAGTACGTGAAGAAATTGCAGTTGACCAAACGGCAATTGTTAAAAAAGGCAAGAACAAGTTTGCGATAGTAAAATAAAAAATGAGCGACTTTGTCGCTCATTTTTATTTAGCGGACTTCTACGCGTACCCTTGGTAAAGATTTGCCAGAGAAGTGAGTTTTCTTGGTTTTGACAAAAGTAACTACGCCATCTTTGGCTGCGTGGATGGTGAAGTTGCGTGACATGTAGGTGCCAGGACCAGCAAGTTTGGTTGCGCCAGTTTGGCGAACTAGAACTTCACCGTTTTTAACTTTTTGGCCACCGAAGCGCTTGACGCCAAGGCGCTGGCCAGCATTATTATGGACGTTTTTGGCGGTACCGCCAGCTTTTACGTGTGACATTTATTTCTTCCTTAATATTATTATATCTCTCGCAACAATCTGGTCTTCACGACAATAAAGAAGCCCCTCGCGAGATTTATTATTAACATTATACCCCATCTCAGTAATTAAGTCAAGAATATCCAATCTTTCGTAATTGCCATTTTCGCGGAGCCAGGCGGGGATTGCGATTACTACCGGGGTGCCGAGTTTGATTTGTTTCGCTAGATTCTTCAGGAAGCCTAAAATTATTGCACTGCATTCTTGTTTTTGTTCTTTTAGTTTGATTTCGGAAGGGATTTGTGACATTGGCTTGCCGAGATAACCCTCACACGCCACTGCATCGATCGGCTGAGTCCATTTAAAAGATGTTGCGTCGCCGGGGGAGAGTCTAAACATATCATTTCCAAACCCATTCTTTTTGAGCCATTCTAAATTTTTTTGGGAATATTCAACCATTCGTTCTGATATATCGGTGCCATAGGCGTGGTAACCCATCAGAATAGCTTCTTGTAAGACTACGCCGGTGCCACAGAATGGGTCTAACATTGTCGCGCCTTCTGGTAATGGCCCGCAGAGGTTAATCAATATCTGTGCCAATTTGGGCGGAAGCATGCCTACGCGTGCGTCACGAAAAGGTCGCGCTTGGTCGCGCTTGGTGTAAGCATCGATATCTTGCACGCCGATTACGCGGTACCAGTCGTCATCGGTTTTCATGAACTCAACTTTGCGGGGATTTTTGCCGGATAGGCCATTATGCAAAGACGAGGCAGTGGAAAGTACTGCGTCTTTATTCTCTACGACTCGCACGCTCCTGCCGTGACGTACCAAAATCTTTTTTAATTTTAGTGCCTCGACGCTGGCTGATTTCCTGGATGCGTGGGATGAATAATCTGATACGCCGATGGTTAATTTTCCTTCTGGTAAATTGCGCAAATATTCTAGCGGTGAAGCTTCTAATTTTACGGCAAGTTTTTGTGTCCCGCCTAATCGATTGATATCCGTGCAAAAATTAGACATTTCGAGCTCTGCGATTGAAATTTCTGGTTGTCTGCCTAGAATTGCAAGATATTTCATATAGTAATTATATCATAGCCCTAAATTCGCACTCAAATGGTTTTATGGTTTGTGGTATAATTTTGGTATGGCGAAGAAAAAGTTTAAGTTTCCGTGGCGACCAGTTATTTCGTTGGCGACTTTGATTTTGGTCGGATATGTAGTGTACGAGAATCGTGAAGGGTTTGTTGAGACGTTTGAGATTTTAAAGACGGAAGCGAACATCTTTATGATTTTGCTACTCATCCCAGAGCAGATTTTTATGTATTATTCGTGTGGGCAAATTTTCTTTACGTATCTGGAAACAAAATTCAGGAAAGTATTTACGAAGAAAGAGAAATTACGAATTTCTACGGAGCTAAATTTCGTGAACCGAGCAGTACCGGCGGGTGGGCTCGGTGGATTGGCATATCTTACTTATCGGTTGAAAGCGTTTAGAGTGTCGGCGGGAGTGTCGAGCTTTCTATATATATTTCGTTATGCAATTACAACGGTGGTGAATTATATACAGGCGCTAATTGCGATAATTATTCTATATGCGCTGGGACGGGTGCCGGCGGAAGCCACTTGGATTATTTGGGTATCGTTACTAATGAATATGGGAGTGTTCTTGATATTGGGACTGGTGATTTATGTGGCGAGTAGTAAAAAGCGGATAGAGTTTTTTGGTAAAACGATTGCAAAGGTGGTGGATTTTGTGGTAAGCGTGGTGACTTTTGGACACAAGAAACATTTATTTAAAGCGCAGAAAGTGCATGATTATATGATGAGTATCCATGACTGTGTGGTGATTGTAAAGAAAGATAAGAAATCATTGATAAAACCGACGATGTGGGGGGTGATTTATAGTCTATGCGAGATAGGCGTGTATTGGATAGTGGCGGCGTCGCTGGGGCGACCAGAGATTTTGCCAGTAATTATGGTGGGCGAGGCGATTGGGTCGGTGTTTGATGGGATTGTGCCGTATGGCCCGTATGAACTTGGTATGGCTGGAGTGATGGGGCTACTACTCGGCGGAACGGAAGATGTGGTGGCGCTTTCGCTGATAATCGTAGTGATGGCAAGAGCGTTGTCGTTAATATTCACAATTGCGACTGGATATTGGCCGTATAATCAAGTAATCAGGGGCAAAAATAGTGAATAATGCTCCGCTTACGGTATCTGAATTCATAAACATCACAAATGATTTATTGGCTTGCAATTTTGAAACAGTATTGATTACGGGTGAGGTGGCGAGTTTTAAAGTGAATCAGGGGAAGTGGGTGTTTTTTGATATTAAAGACGAAGAGGCGAGCGTGTCGTGTTTTATGCCGGTGTGGCAACTGAAAGTGCCGTTGGAAGATGGAATGAAAGTAACAGTGCGTGGTGTACCGAAGCTGACAAAATGGGGAAAGTTTTCTTTGACGGTGAATGCGGTACAGCCGGTGGGTAAAGGCAGTATCAAAAAAGCGTTTGAGCTCTTAAAAAAGAAGCTTGCGGCGGAGGGGTTGTTTGATCCGGCAAAAAAGCGGCCGCTGCCTAGAGATCTGACGAAACTAGGCGTGATTTCTTCTATGCAGGCAGCTGGATATGCAGATTTTATTAAGATTTTGAATGCGCGGTGGGGCGGAATTAGTATACAAGTGGCACATACGCAGGTGCAGGGGATGGATGCGGCAGCACAAATAGTGCGAGCGTTAAAATATTTTAATGAGCGAGGCGAGATGCAGGTAATTGCAATTTTGCGCGGAGGTGGAAGTGCAGATGATCTGTCATGTTTTAATGACGAGGAACTGACGCGGGCGATTGCAGCCTCAAAGATACCAGTAATTACGGGGATTGGGCATGAGGTGGACGAATCGTTAGCGGATCTTGCGGCAGATGTGCGAGCTTCCACGCCATCCAATGCTGCAGAGATGTTGGTACGAGACAGGAAAGTGGAGAGCGAAAAAGTGAAGCGAGCCGTGATACGAGCTCAGCAATTTGCATTACAACAGATTGAATTTGCAAGAAATGAGAATGTAGAAAAAATGCAAAAAATATCGCGTGGGGTGGTGATGAAATTTATTGAACCAATGCTTGGCGATGTCCGGCAGAAGATGGATAATGCGTTAGGAAAAATACAGCAGGAATTGGGATTAAAAGAAGCGAACTTAAAAAATCAGATTAGGCTGATTGAAGCGTTAAACCCGGAGAAGGTTTTAAGGCAGGGATATGCGATTTTGGCGGGGAAGATGTCGCCAGGTAGTGTTGTAAAAATTACAACATATAGACAAGAAATTGAAGCGGAAATTAAACAAGTAAAAGAAAGGAAATAGATGACAGAAAAGAAAAGTTTGAATGAGAAAATTGCGGATTTGGACTCGCAAGTGGAGTGGTTTTATTCGGATGAGTTTAAATTGGAGGAAGCGACGGGGCGGTATAAAACTGCGGCGAAGTTAGCAAAAGAGATTGAAGAAGATTTGAATAGCCTGAAGAATGAAATTGAAATACTGGCAGAAGATTTCCAGAAATAATTATGGTTTTTGTGGTATACTAATATTATGGATAATTCGCAAGGAAATATGTCTGGTATGGGGTTTGGTACGCAGCCGATGATGCAGCCGGGAATACCGGGCGAAAATGGGGCGGCGAATTTGATGAATTCGGTACCGACGCAGCCGGGCGGGATTGCTTCGCAAGGTGCACAGGTAATCGACGCGCCAAAGAAAAAAGATATAGCTGGTTTAATTAAGACTATTGTAATAATAGTGCTGGCTTTGGTATCCGTAACGTTTATTGGACTGTTTATTTGGATGTTTATGCGCTATGACGAAGTGCAAATGGATGTGAATGGTAAAATTGAAGTTGCAGTGGCCGAAGCTAAAGATGAACAGGCAACAAAAGATGAGGAAGAGTTCTTACAACGCGAAAAATATCCGTATCGGATTTTTAAGGGCCCGGCTGATTATGGTGAGTTGACTTTCAATTATCCGAAAACTTGGAGCGTGTACGTAGCAAAGGACGCGAGCAATGGTGGAGATTTTGAAGCATACCTTAATCCGATAGAGGTGAATGTGGTGTCTAAAGATACAATTAATTCGCTGAGAGTATCGATTTTAAATAAGAGTTTTGATGCGGTGGCGGAAAAATACCAAAAGGAGATGGATAAACGAGATTCTAATTTAACGATGGAATCGGTGACGATTGGCAAGGATAAAAATATCACAGCCAATCGTTATACTGGCACAATTCCGGATACGGAGTTGTCTGGTTATATTGTGATTTTTAAGATTCGTGATAAAACTGCGATTTTGCAGACTGATTCGGTATTATTTGAAGGCGATTATAATACCTTGTTGGATTCTGTACAGTTTAATGCCTAGTGTAGTATAATAAGAAATATGGACACGGAGGTTGATGGTATTTTGGTAGCGGCGCATGAACTCAAAGCGCCGCTTGCGGTTTTAAGACAGTTAGCGCTTACGCTTGATGGAACGGGAATTACGGACGGACAAATACGTGATGAAATGGTATGTGTGTCTGAGAAGGCAATAAAGCAGGTAAACGATTTAACCAAGATTAAAAAACTAAACGATGGTTTATTTGAGATGGAGCCGGTGGCAGTGCGGGCGGTGTGCGATGACGTAACTAAAGAACTAATGTATTTGTTTAAATTTAATCGGCGAGATTTATATGTGAAATATTCTAATCGTTCGCGATTAGTGGTGGCGAATGCGGAGCTACTTAGAAGTGTGGTATATAATTTTCTATTAAATGCAGTGCATTATTCGGGAGAAGGGATGCGAGCGGAGCTATGCGTGACGGAAACACGGGGAAAAATAAAGATTTCGATTCGAGATTTTGGTCCGACTTTGCCGTTTGATTTGTGGAAAGAAATGAAACGGGGCTGGGTGGAAAAACCGACGTCGGTGGCGATGCGGCCGGGCTCGTCTGGACTAGGGCTTTATATTGCGTCGAAATTTTCGCGTTATATGAAGGCAGATGTGGGAGCGGTACGGCATCGGGATGGGACGAGTTTTTACGTGACCTTGCCAGTGTCGAAACAGGCAACGCTTTGGGAGATGAGATGATTTTTGTGATTGATGATGATAGAATAATGGCAAACTGTATTGCGCAGGCGACGGGATTAGCCCAAGCGGAGATACGGATTTTTGGTAATGCGATAGAAGCGGTAAGTAGCTTGGATGGGGAGCTACCAAAAATGATTTTGATGGATGTAATGTTGACGGGGCCGGATGGATTTACTTTATTAAATGAATTGGCATCGTATTCTGACACGGCAAAAATTCCGGTAGTTATTATTTCGGCACTAGATTTTTGCCGCGAAGATTTGGAAGAATATGGTGTGGTGGGCGTGCTAAACAAAGAAAAAATGGTGCCGGAGGAGATACGGAAGTATGTCGCAGAATACGCGAAATGATATAAAGACTTTAGCTTATGTGCTAAGGCGGACAAATTATGCAGAAGCGGACAGAATCTTGAATTTGATTACGCCAGAGGGAAAAATGTCGGCAATCGCAAAGGGAGCCAGAAAAGAAAAATCGAAACTAGCTGGTGGAATTGAGATGTTTTCGTTGGTGGAGCTAAATATTCATTTTGGGCGGACGGAACTAGGAGTGGTGACGAGTTCTAAAATGGTGAAATTTTATAGTGATATTTTGGCGAGTTTGGAGAGAGTGGAGCTTGCGACGATGATTTTGAAAAGGATTAGCCTGGCGGCTGAGGTGGCGGAGAGCCCGGAGTATTTCAAAATAACTGATGTATGCCTGAAGGCGATAAATCGTGGGGCGGACTTGGAATTAGTAGAGGCTTGGTTTTGGCTGAATTATACGAGGGCGATGGGTGAGCAAATTAATTTATATTTTGATACGAATGGTAAAAAATTGAGCGCAGGAAAAAAATATGATTGGAATGCGGAGAAGGCGGCGCTTGAAGAGCGGACGGCTGGTGTGATAAACGCTAATACGATAAAACTGATGCGGCTGATGTTGGCAGTGAATATTGATATGATGGAAAAAGTAAGTGGCACGAAGCGGTATTTCCCGGCGATTTTGAGAATTGCGAGAGCAGTGAATAAAATATGATATAATAAAAGCAGTAATAAAGGAGACAAAATGGCAGATTTTAATAAAGTTTTGACACCGGGCGACTATGAAAAAGGTGAAATTAATGTGGTGGTTGAAATCCCGACTGGCTCAAATCATAAGATTGAATGGGATCGTGAACATGCTTGCTTTATGCTAGACCGGGTAGAGCCAATGATTTTTGCGAAGCCTTGCAATTATGGTTTTATTCCACAAACGTTAGATGAAGATGGCGATGAGCTAGATGCTTTGATTATCACCGAGCAGCCACTGACGACTGGGATTTGGATGAAGGCTAGAGTGCTAGGTGTAATGAAGTTTGTGGATAGCGATGAAGTAGATGACAAAATTATTTGTGTTCCGGCAGATGATCGTAATAATGGCGATAAATATCAGACTTTGGAGGATTTGCCAGAGCAGATAATTAAACAGATTGAGCATCATTTTAGCCATTATAAGGATTTGAAGAAGCCAGGTTCTACTGAAGTGAAAGGATTTAAGGACGTAAAGACGGCGAAGAAAGTAATTGCTGATTCGGTTGCTCGTTACGAAGAATTGCATCCCGAAGTAGCTCTTGCAAAAGGCGCAAAACAGTTTGCGACCGAAGTAAGTAATGCAATAAATGAAACGGTCGAAAAGGTGAAGAAGGCTGTTTCGGAAGAGTAGGCTGATTGAAGTAAAAAATAATCCCCACTAAGGGGATTATTTTTATAGCTCTTCCATTTTTATTCTGACCTGCTCGGTGGTGTCGCGGTCACGAACAGTGACGGTGCCGTCTTCTAGGGTGTCAAAATCTATAACGATGCATTTAGGTGTGCCAATTTCGTCTTGCTTGCGATAGCGTTTGCCGATGTTGCCGGAATCGTCCCAAGTGACGAAAGTATATTTTTCGCGGAGCAGGTTATAAACTTCGCGAGCTTTGGCGACGAGCTCAGGCTTGTTCTTTAGGAGCGGAGAAACGCAGAATTTGTAGGGGGCGAGATTTTCTGGTAATTTCAAGACAGTGCGGGTTTCGTCTTTGTCCGGGACTTTCTCTTCGACATAAGAGTTGGCGATAACGGCGAGAAACAATCTCTCTACTCCGATGGATGGCTCGATTACGTGAGGGGTGAAAGTTTCGCCAGTGTTCTTGTCGCGGTATTCCATGGATTTGCCAGATTCGCGAGCAATGTTTGAGAGGTCAAAGTCGGTGCGGTAGGCGAGACCCATGAGCTCTTCTTCGCCATTTGGATATTCGTACATAAAATCTATAGTACGTTTGGAGTAATGCGCGCGATTTTCGGCTGGTACGTCGTAATCGTGGATTTTGCTAGCTGAAAGGCCGCAGATGTTCTCAAGAAAATTGTGATTTAATTTGAGCATTTTGTCGAAATTTTCTTCCCAGGTGTCTGGATGAACGAAGTATTCAATTTCCATTTGTGAACATTCGCGGTCGCGAAGAATGAAATCGCGAGGGCTAATTTCATTACGGAAAGATTTGCCTTGCTGGGCGATGCCGAATGGAATGCTCGGATAAATGGTATCGACGACGTTTTTGAAATTCGTGAAGATGCCCTGGGCAGTTTCGGGGCGGAGGTAGGCGATAGATTTATCGGCGAGCTCTTTGTTGTCGGTAGCGTCTTCCGGTAAGACGGCGCCAACGTGGGTCGCAAACATCATGTTGAATTTGCGAATTGGTCCCCAATTTTCTTTGCCACAGACTGGACATTTGGTATGAGTATTCAGGAACTCTTCTGTGGTGACGGATTCGGTGATGTCGTCGGCGATTTTGTCGGCACGAAAACGGGATTTGCATTCTTTGCATTCTACGAGCGGATCGGCGAAAGTGGCGGTGTGGCCAGAAGCCTCCCAGGTCTTAGGGTTCATTAATATGGCAGCATCGACACCATACATGTCGTCGCGGGTTTCCACGAAATAATGCCACCAGGCGTCCATTAGATTTTTCTTTAGCATGACACCGAGTGGACCGAAGTCCCAAGTGCCGGCCATGCCACCATAAACGTCGCTGCCAGGGAAAATAAATCCGCGGCGCTTACATAAACTTACAATATCTTCTAGTTTGCTCATATATTATATTATAGCATAATCTGATATAATAAAGATATGAATAGAGTGCCACTGGCGGAGCGGATGCGCCCGCAGAAATTGTCTGAGGTGGTGGGGCAGGACGAGATTATCGGTGAGGGGAAGATTTTGACGGAGATTGCGAAAAAAGGCGAGCCGGTGAATTTGATTTTTTGGGGTCCGCCGGGGACTGGTAAGACGACTTTGGCACGGATTTTGGCACGAGAGTTTAAAGCAGATTTTGTAGAGATTTCGGCGGTGACGGCGGGGAAAAAGGATGTTGCTGAAGTGGTGGAGCGGGCGAAGATGAATTGGAATTTGAAAATACGTACAGTGCTATTCGTGGATGAAATTCATCGGTTTAACAAGGCACAACAGGATGCGTTCTTGCCGCACGTGGAGTCTGGACTAATTACACTGATAGGAGCGACGACGGAAAATCCTTCGTTTGAAGTGATTTCGCCGCTTTTAAGTCGGTCGCGCGTGGTGGTGGTAGCGCCACTATCGAAAGAGGCGATAATTGAAGTATTGAGACGAGCAATAAAAGCGGAAAAAGCGACTAAAAAAGTAACTCGGGATGCGCTGGATTATTTGGCGGAGCTGTCGGGTGGAGATGCGAGAAGTGCACTCGGCGATTTGGAGCTAGCGTTGTCGTTATCTGATAAGGTGACGAAAGATGTAGTGGTTGAGGCGGCAGGACGGAAACTGCCGGGGTATGATAAGAAGGGCGATAACCATTATGACACGATTTCGGCATTTATTAAGTCGATGCGTGGTTCGGATGTAGATGCGGCACTGTATTATCTTGCGCGGATGGTGCAAGGTGGGGAAGATCCGAAATTTATTGCCCGGCGGATGGTAATTTTTGCCAGCGAGGATATTGGGCTAGCGGGGAATGGAGCTTTAAGCCTGGCGACGGCGTGTTTTCAGGCGGTGGAGCGAGTAGGGATGCCGGAAAGTGGATTGATATTAGCGCATACGACGGTGGCTTTGGCGAAGTCTAAGAAATCTCGGGCGACGACAGATGCGTGGTATAAGGCAATGGATTTGGCGCGTAGCACGATGAGTGAGCCGGTGCCGGTGTGGCTAAGAAATGCACCGACGAAGTTGATGAAAGATTTGGGTTATGGCAAGGGGCAACAGTGGACTTCTGGGTTTCATCTGGATAAGAATTATTTGCCAGACAAGATAAAAGACGAGAAGATTTTCGTGTTATAAAGAATGTGCTTTACAAAATATATTTTTTAAGCTATTATTAAGGTAGAGTAATATAAAAGGAGTTATACAAATGCAAACATTAGCAACTAACGATCTTATTTACCCATATACGGGTAGTGGCTATACGTATAGCGAGGGGATTGAAGGTAGCATAACTGTTCCTGATTCTGTAGGAATTTGGATAATAGTGGCTTCTATACTTGCAATTATCGGCGGGATTTTGGTGTATTTCTTGTTTGTAAAAGCAAAAAATAATCCAAAAGGTAAGTTTTTGGCTTGGTTAAAGAATTTCTTGGCATTCAAGACCATGTGGATTGAGCCGATTTTGAAAATATCGTATTATGTAGAAACTATTTTCGTGATTTTGTTCTCGTTTGCATTTATTAGTCAAAGTTTCTTGACTTTCTTGGGCATATTGGTATTTGGGCCAATCATTACACGTTTGATTTATGAACTATTCATGATGTTCATTATGGTTTGGCGTAATACTCAGGATATTGCGGATAATACTAAGAAGAAATAAGTCAATAGGAAAATCCACCCTTGCGGGTGGATTTTTGATGCAAAAAAATAATCCCGGAGGATTGTGCTGGTGGACGCTAGAGGAGTTGAACCTCTGACCTTGTCTACGTCAAAGACACGCTCTAGCCAACTGAGCTAAGCGTCCGCGCTATCTTTGGGGTTTGGTGAGCCGGGAGAGACTCGAACTCTCGACACCGGGCTTAAAAGGCCCGTGCTCTAACCTGCTGAGCTACCGGCCCAATTCTAGATAGCTGTTATATATTATATCATATTTTTTAAAAAATATAGAAAATTTTTATGTGATATAATCAGAGTATGATTACGATAAAGAATGTAAGTAAATTCTATGGAGATAAAAAGGCATTGGACAAGGTGTCTTTTGAAGTGAAAGAAGGAGAGATTTTTGCTTTTATTGGACATAATGGAGCTGGTAAGACTACTCTGATTAAAGCAATTTGTGGGATTTTGGATTTTGATGAAGGTAAGATTTTGATAAATGGAAAATCTATCAAGGATGATCCGATTGACTGCAAGAAAATAATGGCTTATATTTCTGATGATCCGGAACTGTATGAAGATATGAAGGCAATTTCGTTTATTAATTTTGTGTGTGATATGTATGATGTGTCTGTAGAGGCGAGGCAGCGGAATATTGAACGTTATGCCAAGATGTTCGGGATGGAGAATGAGCTCAATAATACCATTAGGTCTTTTTCTCATGGCATGAAACAGAAAATTGTGCTGATTGCGGCGCTTGCGCATGAGCCGAAAATTCTGGTGATGGATGAACCTTTCGTGGGGTTAGATCCGAAGGCGATTTATGACATGAAAGAAGTGATGCGAGAATTGGCGAAAAACAGTGGGACGATATTCTTCTCCACGCATATTCTGGACGTGGCAGAGAAATTGTGCGATAGGGTAGCCATTGTGAAGAAGGGTAAAATCGTAAAAGTTGGCGACATGAAGAAGATTCGTGGCGACAAGTCGCTGGAAAAAGTATTCTTGGAGCTCGAAGAAAAATGAGCAAATTGTTATCTTTGCTTGGAGCGACAATGTCTGGAGGGATACAGCTTTTTAATTATCGTGGTAGTACGGAACGCTCTAGAAAAATAATGCCGGTGTTATTGGGATTATTGATGGGTGTAATGATGTTTTTTAGTGCCGTGACAATGGTCGCTGAGTTGGAAGAAGATGGTAATGGGACTGCGATTTTGTCGCTCTATACACTGATTACGGTCGTAATCATAGTGATGGAGGGTGTTTATAAATCCAGTGATTTGTTATTTAAACCGCGTGACAATGATATGCTGCTAGCTATGCCGATTAGAAAATCCAGAATAGTGCTAGCGAGAATGATAAAATTCTACGTGTTTGAAATGCTGTATTGTCTGATTTTCTTGCTTCCGGCGATAATAGCCTATGCGGTCAATGTTGAGGCGAATGTGTCGTATTATCTAGTGGCAATCACTATGTTATTATTAGTGCCGGTAATTCCGATCGCGGTTTCTTGTGTTGTGGGTCTTGTGACTTCTGCGGTTGCGGCGAGATTTGGTAAATATAGGACGATCACGCAAGTAATTTTGTCATTTGCGTCGTTGATCTTGATTGCGATGTCGGTATTCGCAATAAATATGACGTCGGATTTTGATGGACAATCCGTAGTTGCAGCTAGCAATAGAATAGCACAATTCTATTATCCAGCAGGGGCATTTGTGAGGTTGGTGAATGAATTTGATTGGTGGCAATATTTGATGTTTATAGGAATTAATTTGGCGGTAGTAGCGGTGACGGTATTGACGATTAGCCGATTTTATTTCCAGATTGTTACGCGAATGAATGTAGCGCGACGCGAAAGTGTGAAGTTGAAAAGCGAATTTAAGAAGCATGGACAGATTTTTGCTATGGTGAAGAAAGAGCTGATTAGATATTTTAGTACACCAGTTTTGATGGTGAATACTGCTATGGGATTAGTGTTGTTCTTGGTAGCAGTGGTGGCGGTGTGTTTTAAGTTTGACGATATTGTGACTTCGCTGGTGTCTAGTGTCGAGGATTTTCCGCTGACTATGGAAGAGATAAAAACATATTTGCCTAGTATAACGTTCGCGTTGGCGGTGTTTGCGAGTTTGATGACATATATTACGGCGACGACGATTTCGCTAGAAGGCAAGACGTTTAATTTCTTGAAATCATTGCCGATTAGTGGTAGGAAAGTAATTATGGCCAAAGTGTTGGCGGCGGTGATTTTGATCGTGCCGGCGATTGTGTTTGGTGGTGTGATAATGGCTGTGAGATTTCAGTTTGGTATAATTGATACGATTCTGGTTCTGGTAGGGGCAATAGTGGCACCGTTCATGACGGAATTGATTGGCGCATTGATAAATCTGAAGTATGCGCGATTTGATGCTGAAAGTGATGCTGTGGTAGTGAGACAAAGTGCGAGCGTGGTAGTGGCGACATTTCTGGGACTTGGAATGGTGCTTACAATTGTCCCGACAACTCTTGCGATTGTATTCTTGGCTGGACAGACTGCGGGGCTGCTAATGATGGACGCAGTGCTAGTGATTGTCTCTGGATTTTTGTGTCTCGCGGTTGCGACGAGAGGGGAAGAAAAATACAAAAAATTGGTAGCGTAAATAAAAAGAAACTCCTATGGTAGGAGTATACTGTTTGGCGGTGGCGCTGTTGGCGAAGCTCGGCGCTACGTTTTTTTTGATACGAGCGCAAGCGAAATATCGTGTTGTGGTGGACCCACCTGAAATTCAATGGAACCAAGTTATCGACGAATTACGAGAACTGAGGTATATCCTTTATTCTCCAGAAGTATCCATAAAGGACTTAAAGGAGTAGTACTTAACAAAGAAACATAGAACACTCTATGCAGTAGGGTAGGGTCAGAGTGAAGCTTGCTTCATCTGAGCAACCAAGAGCATTAGCAACCCAGGAGGATATATGGTAAAGAAAGGACAAAGTAGGACCACCAATACAGACCAAACGGTTTTAAGAGACTCTAAGGGCCGTTTTAAGAAAGGTAGCAAGCCGAAGAACGGTTTTGATAAGAATCCAGAGAATATTGCACCGGGAGGCTTCTGGCGCTATAAGGAGCATGGTAAGGCCGCTATTATTGACATATTCAAGATGACTATGGCGGAGTTTAATAGCTTAAAGAAGGTCAAGGATAATGAAAAGACCGTACTAGACCAAATGTTATTCAATAAGTTCGAATCTGCTATGAATGGCAACTCCAGAGACGCCGATTTCTTGCTATTACAAGCTTTTGGATATGCGCCGAAGTATTACGAGGCTAAATTTGACTATCAGGCTGATTTTAAGCCAAAGAAAAGCCCATTAGACGACTTAACAGTCGAAGAATTAAGGGCGCTTATAGGCAAAACGGCATAGAAAATTAACAATATATGCAAAATTATTATGCTTATGATAAAATAGAATTAGGAATAGTATACATTCTCGATACCTTGCCAATCAATACTATTTATATTATAATATAAGAATAGAGGTATAGAATATGAGTAGGGCCAAAGCATCTGACAAAAAATATATGAACGCTATTCTTTTTCTATGCAAAAAATTAGGTGGTAGCGTAGTCGGAAAAAAGAAATTATATAAACTTTTATACTATATAGATTTCGATAAGTACGAGTACAAAGAATCCATGAAATCCATTACTGGAAACGAATATATAGCTTGGAAAATGGGCCCGGTGCCTAAAGATAAAGGAGTAGTACTGGACTTAATGATAGCCGATGGTTTACTCGAAGAAAGCGAAGTACATATTTCTGATGACATTAATAATGCAATTAAATATACGGCAAAAAAAGAACCGGATATGAGCTTATTCGATGAAGATGAAATATTTATCATGGAGCGTGTTGCGGAAAAATATGGGCAATTAACCGGCAAACAACTAGAAATTTTAACGCACGCTGAAGCTCCATACATAGCAACTGAGCAAAACGAAGTTATTGACTATGGCCTAGCATTCTACAGGGAGACCGCCTTCGATGATAACTTGGTTGCAGCATAATGCATATTCGAGAGAGCTTAAAACTCTTCGCAAAACTACTCGCTCGATAGAAAAAGATATCGAAAAAGTTAAAAGACTTCTTGTTGCACATTTTTATATCGAACAGACAAAAGGGAGCGTAATCAATCCTGGCAAAATCCATAGAATAACAGTAGATAATGATGTAACTGGCCGAGAACTTTGGAAAGTCGAAGTTATGGTACCAGGCCTTAAACCAAATCTTTGGCCCAGACTATGGTTTATGATTGACGGAAAAACTATTACCTTTTTAGCAATAGCGTCTCATAAAACCAACTATGATAACAATGAAGTCGACAGGACAGCCATAGAACGCTATAGGGATATGTTGGACTTATAATCATTCTTGTTTTGAAACCACTTTGTAGTGGTTTTTTTGTTCTAGATTAACACCTTAGACAATTAGGTAAAATTTGCATTTCATGCTATAATTAAAGTGTCCAATCTTAACATTTAATTACAGCAGAAGAAGCGCAGAGCGTTATATTTCTGTGTCGAGACGAATATAAATTTGGGCGTCTCGGCACAATGGAGATATTCGTCTCTGCTGTAAAAAGATTGGACGTCTGCCGAGCGCCCAAACTTAGGATTATTGATGATTATTAGATGAGGGCGCAAGGTAGCGTCCTCTTTTTGTGCATATTTCTGCTAGAAAGAAGTTCAGCAGAGATGCCTATAAAAAATAATAGCCAAAGAAAGGCTCAAAAATACTCTCTTTACAAAAATAACGATACAACCGATGAGTTTATCAAGGTAAAACATCGGGGGAAGATATATACACCAGATTATCTAGTGGAAATAATCCTAGATAGAGGCGATTATTCTGGTGCAAATATCCTTCGGAAACACGTTATCGACAATAGCTGTGGCGATGGTCAGTTCATGATTCATGTTGTCGACAGGTATTGTAAAGAGTTCTTAAAATGTTCAAACGATAAAGAAAAACTAAAGAAAGAACTTGAAGAATATGTACATGCAATCGATATTGAAAAAGACGAGCTAGATACATGTAAAGAGCGATGTGATAAGGTTGCTTCAATTCATGGCGTAGAGAATGTTAAGTGGGATTTTATTAACGGGAATACGATAGAAATCGATAAATATGACGGGAAGATGGATTTCGTAGTCGGCAATCCTCCATATGTAAGAATCCATAACCTCGACGAAAATGCCATATCCGTAAAAGAGCATCTTTTCTGCAAAAACGGCATGACCGACTTATACATCTTATTCTACGAAATTGGTATTAAAATGCTAAACAAGACGGGCGTACTCGCTTATATCACGCCGTCATCTTTCTTTACGAGCCTGGCCGGTTTAGAAATGAGGCAATACTTATCTAATAACAATCTTCTAGTAAGCGTCTGTGATTTGAAGCATTTTCAAGCCTTCAATGCAACTACATATACGACGATTATTTGTCTGAAAAAGAATAACGACGAAAAAGTAGTCGATTATTCCGAATTTGATGCCGAATCATTATCTCCGGTAGAAATTAGCAAATTAAAGCAGGACGATTACTTGATTGACGACAAATTTTATTTTTCAGATAAAGAATCACTAGAACTGCTAAAATCAATAATTAATTGTAAAACCAATCATGATTTTTCCGTAAAAAACGGATATGCAACGCTAGCAGACAAAATATTCATCAGTAATTTCGATTTTGAATCAAAGTATATTATCCCAGTGGTAAAAGCGTCATGCGCAAAATGGACAAAAATATTCTATCCATACGATGAGAATGGAAAATTATATAGCGAAGATGAGCTATTTAAAGACGGCAATATTAAGGCATATCTATCAGAGCGAAAAGAGCAGCTAATTAAGCGAGCCAATGAAAGAGATAGCGAAAAATACTGGTATGCCTTTGGGCGAAGTCAAGCAATTAATGATACATACAAAGACAAACTTGCACTTAATGCGCTCGTAAAGTCCACAAAAGACATCAAGTTGGTAGAAGCTAAAAAAGGAACGGGCGTATATAGTGGCCTCTATATAGTAAGCGATACGATACCTATCAAAAAGATAAAAGAAGCTATCCAAAACGAAGATTTCTGTAAATATGTTTCACTTCTCGGAAAATATAAGAGCGGCGGCTATTATACGTATTCTTCAAAAGATGTTGCAGCGTTCATTAATTACAAACTGTCAAAGGAGGAAAAATAGTATGTTATCAAATTCTCAGTTTCTAGACGTAATCAAAGACTCCTTTAAGACATACCTTTCAGTCGGTACATCTAGAAGTACAGCAAAACTAAAAACGCTACATGGTAAAATCGCACGAGATTTACAAGAAGCATTCGGCCCAGAATACACTATTCAATCGCAAGGATATGGAATGGATAAAGAAGGGTGTCTGGATGGTCGTTATTACCCTAAAAACGTCGACATAACAATCAGCCTTAGGGGAAAACCCGTCGCTGGATATGCAGTTAAATTTGTTATGCGTAATTATTCGCAAAACAGTAATAACTACTTTGAAAATATGCTTGGCGAAACGGCGAATTTAAGAGCAAACGCAATTCCGTATTTTCAAATCTTCATCATTTTTGATAAGGTGCCATATTACAAAGCTGGCGGCTCATTCCAAAAGTGGGATGTTATAACTCAGCATAATCTAGACAAATATGTGAAAATATCGGCCGATAATCCTGACACCTTTTTCCATACGCCCGACAAAACTTTAGTGGTACTTCTTAGCTTAAAAGAGCAACCCGGCAAAACTTTCATTAACGATTCGGATTATGCGGCACATTATCTCGGAAGAATAAATGAAGGCGATTTAATTACATATTCGAATAAAATAAACGATGTCTTTGGAGATTCGGTTATCCTTAATAATTACGAGGACTACATTAAGCGAACAGTATTTATTTCGAAAGGTAAAATGAAATAAAACATTACACTATTGTAATGTTTTAACAAAAGCGGTATACTTACTTTAATCAAGGAGGTAAGATGCCGAAACTTAACAGCATCAAAATTTGTAAGCTATCGAAAGAAGCGCAAGCTAAAATCGATAGCAAAGTCGAATACCGAGACAAGATTCTTCATTTTCTACATAATGACGATTTGTTTCGCATTGGCAATACGAATGTTTCGGCCAGAACCGCTGTATATCTTGAAAAAATCGGCCTTCTTAAAGAAAAGAAAGCTAAGACCGGATGGCGAAAGCTAAACTTTATTGATGCTATCTATTTTGATTTACTTGTCGAACTGCGTAAGTTCGGAATGACCGCCAAGAAACTCATTCATCTCAAAGAGGCTTTTTATAAAAGCGAAGATGCGATGGACGCCATGTTTCTGGCGGCTTTTTATGGCTATGAAATCACACTCGTCATATTTAATGATGGAAGTGGCTATATTTTTGACCCATACACACTAGCAGACTACTCTGACAAGATTCGTGGCGATAAGGCAAGAATTATCCTAGAACTTAATCCCTATATCAATAAAGCCTTAGCGCTACTTAATATCCCGACTGTCAAAATATCCTATACTGCAAGGAATATTGAGAAAGGAGGTGTAACCGACAAATAGACTCTAACTACACGCCTTAGAGCGTCGTTCAATGCGCCCGTTCAACGGGGGAGTACATCATGGAGCCAACCGAGGTTCTGAACATTAAGAAAATCGCCAGAAAGGTCAAGAAAGGCGATAAAGATACTAAACTACAAATCGCAAAGGAGTTAAACGAAATTGCGAAAATAATAATCGAATTACACTATCAAGAAAAGCAAGGTAAAACACCATGGAACAAAGAGCCATAGCATATACAAGAGTTTCATCTCAGCGCCAGGTCGATGAGGGGAATAGTCTTTCTGTTCAAAAGAAGCACATCCTTGAATATGCTGAAAAGAACGGCTTTGAAATCATAAAGTTCTTTGTCGAGCAGGGCGAGAGCGCCAAGAATACACAGCGCACTCAGTTACAAGCCATGCTTCGCTATATGGTCGAGAATCATTCCAAAATCGATGCGCTTATTATCTATAAAGTCGACCGTCTTGCTAGGAATAATGTCGATTATTACGAAATCAAGCAGATTTTAGCTAAGCTCAAGATTCGTCTATATTCCGTCATGGAACAATTCGATGACGATACGGCCGGACATGCTATGGAGGGCATGCTTTCCATCTTCGCTCAGTTCGATAACGAGAACAGAGCAAAAGTCTGCAAGAACGGCATGATAGAAGCCGTAAGAAACGGTAGATACACTAGGCCGGCGCCGAGAGGCTATAAGAACGGCCGAGACGCCAATAATAAGCCAAATATCCTACTATCAGACAATACGAAGCTAGTCCAGATTCTAGCCGCATCGTGGAAACTTATCGACAATGGCTTATCCTGTGCCGATGCTCGCAAAGAAGTCAATAAAATGCTCAAAGAAATCAACGAGAAGCCTATCACAAAACAGACATTCTCGAATATGATTCATAATGAGATTTATATCGGAATTATTCACGCTTTCGATTTAGTAGTCGATAGCCCAACAATTCCGCACCTAATCGACCGAGATACATTCTATCGAGTACAAGCTATTCTTTCTAAGGAAAAGAAACGAGGCAATCGCTACTCGAAATATAACCCTGCGTATCCACTAAGAGGAATATTATTCTGTAAGCATGGTCACAGAATGACCGCAAGTTCGCCAAAAGGTCGCAACGGCCATTACCCGAAGTATAGTTGCCAGAAGTGTCGAGGCAAAGACGCCGCCAATTACGACGTCGATACGGCTCATATACGCTTCGACGAGTTCATTTCTAATGTCGGAGTAGATGGAGATATTAAAGATGCCTTGGAACTCGCTCTAAAGCTTAATATCGATAAAGTCGAGAACGATACTAAGGCGGCTATCGATAAATGTAATAATGAACTCAGCAAGATTCAAACAAGACGGGAAATACTGACCGAGAAGCTTATCAATGGCGCCATTCCGGATACTTCTGCTCGCAAGATGTTCGATAAATACGACAAAGACGAGCTAGAGGCCAAAAGCGAGTTATTGACACTTAAATCACAGAATAGCGACGCCGCCGAATTGTTAGAATTTGGCTTGGACAAGCTTGTGGATTTAAAACAAACACTCAACGATATAAAAGAGCCAGAGATTCGTTTTCGGTTCCAGAAATGGCTTTTTCCAGTCGGGCTGACCTATGACGGCGAAAAATTTGGAACCGCCAAAATGCCACTCATTTTCAGATTAAAAAAGAACACCCTTGCGGGTATTCTGACTCAAAAGTCTAGCTTGGTGGCGCCGACTGGACTTGAACCAGTGACACAAGGCTCTTCAGGCCTCTGCTCTACCAACTGAGCTACAGCGCCAGTTCTTTCATTATAGCGCAGAGCGGGAAATTTTGCAAGGATAGGAATTTGCGTGCTATAATAATAGATATGAAAAAGATTAATACTTCACCGATTTCTGGTATGCAAGAATTGCTACCAACAGAACAGGCAGTTTTCAATAAGATTAAAAGTGATATTGTGGAGACTTATGTGCGGCATGGTTATCTGAACATTGAGACGCCGGTGATTGATAGATGTGAGATATTGCTTGCGAAGGCTGGCGGAGATACTGAGAAGCAAATCTACAAAGTAGTAAAGACTACGGAGGCGAGCGAAGGGGCTGACCAAGCGCTGAGGTTCGATCATACGGTACCACTAGCGCGATATGTGGTGGAACATGAGAACGATTTGACGTTTCCATTTAAGGTGTCGCAGATTGGGCGGAACTATCGGGGTGAGAGAGCACAGAAGGGGAGATTTCGTGAGTTTTATCAGTGTGATGTAGATGTAATTGGGCGGGGTGAGTTGCCGCTGTATTATGATGCAGATGTGATTTCTACGTTGATGGATGCTTTTAGAGGGTTCGAACTGGGGACGCCGGTGATGGCGAGAATCAATAATCGGAAGATCCTGAGTGGGTTACTAAAAGAATATAATCTGGAGAGCAAGGCGAAAGAGATTTCTAGTATTATTGACCACGCAGAGAAGGTACCGGTAGAGGCGACAAAAGGTGCGCTGGTAGAGCTAGGGATTGGCGATGAGCGAGTGGTGCAGATTTTGGATTTCATAGAGATAAGGGGCAAGCGCGAAGAGGTGGTGGCTAAGCTAAACGGATTGGGGGTGAATGAAGATGAATTTGAAAATGGGGTGGCGGAGCTTAATGAGGTGATGCGACTACTTGAGATAGAAGGTTTGGTGGATGTGATTAGTGCAGACATGAAAATCGTGCGAGGACTAGATTATTATACTGGGACAGTGTTTGAATTTAATCTGCCGGAGTACCCAGGTGTGGGGTCAGTATGCGGTGGTGGTAGATATGAGAATTTGGCGGGATATTTTACGGAACAAAAGCTACTTGGGGTAGGTGGCTCGATTGGTCTAACACGGCTATTCTATGTGCTGAATGCGAATGAATTGTTAAAAGAGCGAGCAGGTGCATCGATTGACTATGCGATAGTCCCGATAACTGATAATGAAACGAAATATGCGGTAGAAGTGGCGCGAGAACTTCGCGAGAGTGGTGCGTCGGTGACAGTGGTGGCTGGTAAGAAACGACTAAGCGATAAATTGAAATATGCTGCGAGTGTAGCGAGGAAAGGTGTCGTGATTGGTGAAACTGAGGCACGCGAGCATAAATACGAAGTAAAAGAGTTTCAGTAGAAGCTAAGGGTGAGAGCAAAAATAGACGAGCTGGCCTCGTCTATTTTGTTTGGGATTAGCGGTTCTTGAGGCCTTCGTCAAAGAAAGCTTTGGCTTCTTCCCAGCCCCAGGTCATATTGAAGCCCGGTGGGGAGTATTTATTAAATTTGAAGGCGGGAAGACCACTGACGTGTTCGGAGGTTTTCTTGGCGATGGTATCGATTTCGTCGAGAGGAGTTTCGTTCTCATAGCAGGATTTGAAAGTATCAGTGTCTATCTTGATGTCTTTGGCAAGGTCTAGCCAGTAAGATTTGCCTTTTTGATCTAGAATAGTAAGGGCTTCTTTGCCATAGGTTTCGAAGAATTCGTGCCAGATAGTGGAGATGGCGTGACGGTAGTATTCCCAAAACTTGCCTTCGTCACGTGCGCAATAGGCGGCGAGGGCGGAATATTTGGAATGTTTGGTTTGAAATTGGCCGTAGCGATAGAGAAAGTCGGAAAGGCGAACTTCGAAGAGAACATCGTTGTCTTCAAGATATTTTTCAAATTCCTCCTCATTCTCTATAAGAGTGTTTTCGAAGGCGACGCAGTAGGGACAGACGATGTCGGTGTAGGTGACGAAATAATTCTTGGCGTCTTTATTGCCAATAGTCATGGCTTCGTCCCAGATTTGCTCGGAAATAGGGGCGCTGGGCTGGTTGAAACTAGCGATAATGACGCCGAAAATAGCTGCGATTATTAGTATAATAGCAATAATGCGGATAACTTTGCCGGATGTATTAGTTGTGTTTTCTGGTTCCACGGTTTACCTTCTTTTTTAGATAGTTTTCGTTAATAATTATAACATAGGTTTCTTCGCCGATACGTTTCAAAGATAAAATTGCGACGATAACGGCGACGATGGTCATAATGGTGGAAATGGCACCGGTAATAGCGAGGCTACTAGAGGAAAAAATCGCGCCAATGAGAGGAGTGATGAGGGTAGTGCCACAGGTTGGGCAGCCGGCGCCGAGAGCGATAAGGCCAGTGATGATGCCGGCTTTTTCGACATTAGCGGAGTTAGAGGCAGTGGCGCCTTGGCGCTTTTTGTGCCAGAGGAGCACGATGAGACCGATGAGGGTGCTTTGGAGAAGAGTGATAAAAAAAGTGAAGAGCCAGTCTAGGATGGGGACGTTGAAGCCAAAAATGCCAAGAAAAGCATTCAGAATGAGTTTGAGATTATTCGGAAAGCCGAGTAAACCCATCATTTCGAAATTAGTAGTACCGGCGGAGAGGAAATTTAGTAGAGTGCCGAAAATAATAAATGATGGTACGAAACCCGTCCAAAAGCGTTTTTCTTTGGTGGCGAGTAGGATGCCTTTACCAGCTAAAACAAAACCGTCTAACCATTTCCTCCAGTTCATGGATTTATTATAGCATATTGTTCAAGCTTTTGTTGAATTTTGTTCGGTTTTTGGAAATCACCTCTGTTAAAAATACCGAACACGTTGAAATATTAAAACATAAAGAATTTGAAAAATCAATATTGACACATATTATGCCTATGCTAAAATAGAATTAGGTTCGGGCCGAACGACGTTGAGAGAGGTCAGAACTGAGAGTTTAGGGTGGAGTGTTGAAGTTATTTGTTGGATGTATTTCCGCCTAGAAATTAAGTAGAAATTGGTTTGATTGGCTCGTTTGGTGTTTTTGGTTTGGGACTATACTGGGTTTGACTTTCTTATAATAGTTATGATATAATTAGAGGTATGAGATTATCACGAACCCTTGATAAGGTGTTTGCCGTATCTATGGTATGTTTGGGGTTTCTTTTTGTGGGAATTTTGGTCTTAAATGCCAAGACTACCTATGCTGGTAATGAGAATGGCGTGTATGAGGTGCGAGATGAAAATTTCGTGACTTTTTATGATGATGGTCAGAAGCTAATTGTGAAGACCGATGCCGAGACGGTAGGGGAAGCGTTGAAACGTGCGGGGATTGTGGTTGGCGAAAATGATATTGTAGAACCGAATGTAGATGAAACGATAAATAGTGATAACTTTTTTATTAATATTTATAGAGCACACCCGACGGTAGTAAAGGTGGGGGCGAACGTAAAATATGTTATGACGGCGAGCTATGAACCGAAGACGGTTTTTCAGCAGGCTGGATTTACGGTGTATGATGGTGATGAAATTGAACTAACGCCGAATACGAACTTTTTAGAAGCGGGTGTAGCAACGGTC
The DNA here is from genome assembly GCA_017512925.1 of Candidatus Saccharimonadota bacterium. Taxonomy (GTDB): domain Bacteria; phylum Patescibacteriota; class Saccharimonadia; order Saccharimonadales; family Saccharimonadaceae; genus Nanosyncoccus. The sequence continues at coordinate 53,307 of JAFWEN010000003.1, forward strand.
TATGAACTAAAAAGAAATGGGGGACGGAACGTAACAGTAGAGACAGAGATTCCTTATAATGAGCAGACGATAAAAGATTATAATTTGGCGCCGGGACAAGAGGAAGTGCGACAACTGGGTGAAGTGGGGACGCTGTCATCTGTTTATGAGGTTTGGTATGTAGATGGTGTGGAGACAAAACGTGAGTTAATATCAGAAATAGTAGTGCGTGAGCCGGTAGATAGAATTGTAGCGGTGGGCGCGAGCGCAATAGAGATGAATCCGTTGACGGCTAGCAAGGGGCGTAATAGATATACCGTGACGGTAAATGGCACGGTGATTGAACGGCAAGAGACATTTTATGATTTGCCGATGAGTGGCGTGATGGGGATGTGTGGCGGCGGTAGTTATTCGGTACGTGAAGATGGCGTGAAGGTGGATCAAGATGGGTATGTGCTGGTGGCGGCGAATTTGTCGCGCTATCCGAGGTGTTCGATAGTGGAGACTTCGGTGGGACTAGGTAAGGTGTACGACACGGGTGGTTTCGCGGCTTCAAATCCGGAGCAATTTGACATTGCGACGGACTGGTCTAATCATGACGGGCGATAAAGATGAAAAATAACAAATCATTGGGGCAGCACTGGCTAAAAAATCGGGAGATCTTGGAGTATATTGCGGATGAAGCGAGCGCCGGGGATTATTCCGAAAAACAGAGGTTGTCGCTTTGTGTGGAGATTGGGCCTGGGCTAGGTACTTTGACTTCGTCGCTTTTGAAAAGATTCGACAAGGTGATTGCGGTAGAATTTGACGCGCGACTGGCGGAGAACTTGCCAAAATCTTTTCCTGGGAAGAATTTAGAAGTAGAAAATAAAGATTTCTTGGAGTTCGATTTGGATAAGGTGCCGGCGCCTTATGTGGTGGCGGGAAATATACCGTATTATATTACGAGCCCAATTATTGAGAAAGTGTTGGCAGCGGAGAATCTGCCAGAGCGAATGGTGCTTTTGATGCAAAAGGAGGTGGCGGAGCGAATCGTAAGCGAGAAAGAAACCGTGTTGTCACTAAAGTGCAAAAATCGTGCCAGAGTCAGGCTTGGCGCGATAGTGCCAAAAGATGAATTTACGCCACCACCAAAGGTGGATAGCCAAGTGATAATATTTGAGCCACATGCACCAGAGGTGGACGAAAAAGTGTTTGAGATAATTCAGCGGGGTTTTACTGCGCCAAGAAAGAAATTGATACATAATCTGGCAGGATTAAAATCGAAAGAAGAACTGGTGAAGATTTTTGCGGAGTTAGGATTTTCGCGTGATGCGAGGCCGGCGGATCTCCATTTGAAAGATTACGAACGACTATATAAAAGTATGCTATAATTAAGCTATGTTAGATGTGAAGTTTATACGAGAAAATCTTGAACTAGTAGAGAAGTCTGCTAAAGAAAAGGGTTATAAAGTCAATATCCAGGAGGTACTCGAACTGGATGATAAGCGTAAAGCGATTTTGGTGGAAGTAGAAGCGCTGAGAACGCGTAGGAACGAGATAGCTGCGAAGATGAAGGGTGGAAAACCGGCGGCAGAGTTGATTGCAGAAGGTAAAGCGATAAAAACGGAACTGGCGGAAAAAGAGCAAGCGCTTTCTATGGCTGAAACTGAGGTGAATGAGCTTTTGAAACAGGTGCCGAACGTGATTTTTGATGATGTGCCACTTGGTGGTGAGGAATGTTCGGTAGAAGTGAAGGCGTGGGGCAAGCATCATGCTACTGGGGTGGATCATTTGGATTATGCGACGGGTCGCGATTGGTTGGATTTTGAACGAGGCGCAAAAGTGGCGGGGGCGAAGTTTTATTATCTGAAGGGTGATTTGGCGCTGCTAGAGAATGCGCTTTTGCAATATGGGTTGTCTAAGGTGTTAGAGCATGGATTTACCTTTATGACGGTGCCAGATATGGTGTGCTCTAGAGTGCTAGAAGGGTGTGGATTTAATCCGCGTTCATCCGAGCAGAGTGATGAGTACTATATAGAGGGTGAGGATTTGGCGCTCATAGCAACGGCGGAGATGTCGCTAACTGGCTATCATATGGACGAGATTATTGACGAAGATAAATTGCCGCTATTTTATGCGGGATATTCGCCGTGTTTTAGAAAAGAGGCGGGAGCATATGGTAAGTACACGCGTGGATTATTTAGGGTGCATCAGTTTAATAAGCTGGAAATGTATGCGTTTTGTTTGCCGGAGCAGAGTAAGGAAATCCATGAGAAGATCTTGGCGATAGAGGAAGATATTTGGCAGGGGTTGGGGATACCATATCATGTGATCAATATCGCTGCGGGCGACCTTGGTGCGCCGGCGGCAAAGAAATATGACATGGAATATTGGTCGCCAGTAAATAAAAAATATCAGGAGATTACGAGCTGTAGTAACTGTACAGATTTCCAGGCGCGGGCAGTGAATTGCCGAGTAAGGCGCAAAGATGGTACGGTAGAATTTGTGCATACTCTGAATGGTACGGCAATTCCGCTAGCAAGAGCGTTGGTAGTGATGATAGAAAATTATGCGACTGAAGATGGGAAATTCAAAGTACCGGAAGTGCTAAGACCATATATGGGTGGAAGAGTTGAAATTTAACGAAATGAGACAAATGTCTCGTTAGTAACAGATGAAAATTAAAAAGGAGCAAATATGATAGAAAAAATTGAAATAACCGGAAATGATTACAAAGTAGAAGAGAGCTTTAAGAAATATGTAGAAAAGCGAATTGGTAAGCTGGACAAATATTTGCCACGTGGTTCTAAGAAAGATGTAGTGGTAAAAGTTACGGTGTCGGAAATCGGTAAAGGCAAGACAGAAAAATACGAGATTGCGGCGACGATGGAAATTCCAGGTGGTAAGGTGATTACGGCGCGAGACGAATGTTCTAATGTATTTGCTGGGGTAGATTTAGTAGAGGCAAAATTGACTGGGCAAATTCGCCGTTATAAATTGGAGATGCAACCGCATCGCCAGAAGAGGAGCCTAAAAAACCTCTTTATTCGACGCAAGTAATGTGGTAGAATAGAATAAATTGGAGTTTTTTATGGCTAAGAAAGAGAAGAAGCCGACTGATAAGTTGGCGGATAAGACCGCACTGACAAAATTTTTACAAGGTATTTTTGGTGATGCGCAGAAGAGAGTTTTGAAGCGACTTTGGAAGCGAGCGAAAGAAATTGGCGAGCTGGAATCAAAGTATGAGAAGATGAGCGACGAAGAGTTGAAAGCTCAGACGGAGAAGTTTAAGAAGAAAATTGATAAAGCCTTGAAACAAACGCGGGATGAAGAGGGCGTAAAGAGTAAGAAAGGTAAAAAGACGGCAGATGATGCGAAGGTGCTAGATGAGATTTTAGATGATGCCTTCGCGGTGGCGAGAGAGGCTTCTAAACGTGTGCTTGGGATGCGGCCATATGATGTGCAGTTAATTGGTGGTATGGTGCTTAATATGGGTGCGGTAGCCGAGATGAAAACTGGTGAAGGTAAGACTTTGGTGGCGATGTTGCCGGCGTATCTAAATGGTTTGACTGGTAAGGGCGTGCATGTGGTAACGGTGAATGATTATCTGGCACAGCGTGATGCGGGGTGGAATGGCCCAGTGTATGATTTCTTAGGGTTATCTGTAGGTGTAATTATCAATAATGCGTCATTTATCTATGATGCAGAATATGAGAACGAAGAGCATGATGACGAGAGATTTCGGCATCTGAAGCCAGCTACGCGCAAAGAAGCGTATAATGCAGATATTACTTACGGTACGAATAATGAGTTCGGGTTTGATTATTTGCGCGATAATATGACCAGTGAAGTGCAGTACCTAAGGCAAAGGGAATTAAACTTTGCAATTGTGGATGAGGTGGATTCAATTTTGATTGATGAGGCAAGGACTCCACTGATTATTAGCGCGCCGGCGGGAGATAATCCGGATGCGTATTACCAGTTTGCGAAGGTGGCTGCGCGTCTAGTGCCAGAAGACTATGTTTTGGATGAAAAGCGTCGTAGCGTGACTTTGACGGATAAGGGAATTGAAAAAATTCAGAAGATTTTGGGGGTGAAGAATTTGTATTCTACGCAAAATACGCGACTGGTATATCATTTAGAACAGGCGCTCCGGGCAGAAGTGTTGTTTAAACGTGATAAAGACTACGTAGTGACGAACTCTGGTGAAGTGATCATCGTGGATGAACATACTGGGCGTTTGATGCAGGGGCGACGCTATAATGAAGGTTTGCATCAGGCGATTGAGGCGAAAGAAGGCGTAGTTGTAAAAGAAGAATCTATGACGCTTGCAACCATTTCGTTCCAGAATTTCTTCCGACTATACAAGAAGCTGTCTGGTATGACCGGTACGGCGTTTACGGAAGCGGAAGAGTTCCAGCAGATTTATGCGCTGGATGTAATTCAAATCCCACCGAATAGACCGATTGCGCGTGTGGATAAAGATGATTTGATTTATAAGACCAAGGCAGCGAAGCTAAAAGCGATTGCCGAAGAAATTCAGAAATATCATAAGAAAGGGCAGCCGGTGTTGGTTGGCTCGGGCTCGATTGCAAATAACGAAGAGATTGCGCGCTATTTGGAGCAGTTTGGGCTGGAATATGAGATTTTGAATGCGAAGAACAACGAGCGTGAGGCAGCGATTATTGCGAAGGCGGGTGAAAAGGGTGCGATTACGCTAGCGACAAACATGGCGGGACGTGGTACGGATATTAAGCTGGGCGAAGGAGTAGCGGAGCTGGGTGGCTTGGTAGTGATTGGTTCGGAACGACATGATAGCCGACGTGTAGATAATCAGCTAAGAGGTCGTGGTGGTCGGCAGGGTGATCCTGGCACAACGCAATTCTTTGTGAGTTGCGAGGATGATTTGATGCGGATTTTCCAGGGTGATAGAGTAAAGATGTTGCTCACTAGATTGGGTGTAGATGAAGATATGCCGATTCAAACGAAATCTATTTCTAAAACTTTGGAAGCAGCACAAAAACGAATTGAGGGATTCAACTTTGATTCGCGCAAGAACGTGGTGCAGTACGATAACGTGATCAATCGGCATCGTAAGGTAGTTTATGCGATGCGGCGAAAGATTTTGATGGGTGACGATATCTATCCGGAAATCAAGCGGTTAATGCGAGATGAAGCAGAAGCGCTGACAATGTTCTCTTCGCGGGTAAATAAGAATTTTGAGAAAGAGTTTAAGGCGGTATTTAAGTTTGATGATGATTTGATTCATGAGATTGGAATCAAGCGGAAGGAAAAAGATCGCCAGAAGTTAGCGTTGACGGCGATTGAGGAAGCTTATAAAAAGAAGGAAGAGGAATTTACCCCTGAGGTAATGCGCAAGGTAGAGCGCGAAGTGTATTTGAAAGTGTTGGATATGCTTTGGATGCAACACTTGGAAAATATGCAGCATTTGCGTGAAGGTATTCATTGGCGCAGTGTGGGGCAGAGAGACCCGTTGGTAGAATATCGTAGCGAATCGCAGAAATTATTTGATGGTTTGCAGAGGAATTTGCGCGAAGAAGTGCTACGTATTTTGCTCACGATTACGCCGGCAGAGGCGCGTGAAGACGACGTAGCCGATAGTGAAGAATATGAGTCAGAGCTAACGAAGATGGCGGAAGCGCAGACTGAGAAGGGTGTGAACGAAATTTCGGCAGGCGATAGGAACTTGGACGATGAATTTAAGAAGAAGACTCCGGGAGCGGGCGTGAAAAAACCGTCTCGTCCGGTGAAGAAAAACTCCACAAAGAAGAAAAAGTCTAAGAAAAAGAAGAAATCTAAGAGAAAGTAGGCTGCTGGTGGCTCGATGGGGGTGAGTTATGGTAGCTTAGCGATTTATTTAGGTATATGAAACATTCGGTTGAAGAGGTACAACTAAAAAACGGCGCGAAGGGGCTCTTGATAGACATTCCGGGAGCGAGCGTAATGGCGACGCGGATTGAGTTCCGGGCGGGGATGTTGTATGCGAAAAATCAGAGTATTTATGAACTGCCGCACGTGGTAGAGCATTTGGCGTTTGGTGCGAATGCGAAATATCGGGATGAGCAGGCTTTTGAGGCGGAGTTTACGAAGAACGGAGCCTATCATAATGCTTGGACGAGCGATGTGTCGGTATGCTATGAGACGGAATGTGCGGATTTTGAGTGGGATAGAATAATGGAATTGCAACGCGTGTCGATTTGCGAACCGAGATTTAACGAAGAAGAGTTAAAATCAGAAAAATCTAATGTGCGTTCGGAATTGACTGGCTACATGAACGATTATTATCGGTTGTTGTGGCCACGGGTGCAACAGGCGGTGGGAGAAGATATTTTGGATTTGCCGGAGAGGTTAAAAACAATTTCTAATATTGAGCTTAAAGATATTCGTGAACATTATCGGCGGACGCATACGGCGAAAAATATGCTGTTTATTATTGCGGGAAAAATACGAGGGCGGAAACATAAGATTATCCGAGAACTAGAAAGTTGGCCTTTGAAGGAAGGGGAAAAGTTTGAAATCCCGCGGGCGGATTTGCATTCGGGTGAGGCAGTTTCGATTCGGCGAAAAGACGCTTCAAATATTACGTTTGGGTTTTCACTGGTGACACCGCGGCATTTGGAGCCGAATGAGGTTTTTGCGATGAACTGTTTGAACCATATTCTAAATGGTACGACAAACTCGCGGATTTTTGGGACGGCGCGTAAAAAAGGTTTGGTATATGGGATGGGAAGCTCGGTGGCGAGTAATTCGCATAATACTTATTGGGATTTTGATGGTGAAGTGAATGTAGAGAATGCGGAAGAGCTGTTTGGGTTGATTCAGAAAGAGATGATGCGAGCGCTGAATGGCGAAGTGACGGATAAAGATTTTGAAGCAGCAAAGTCTTATGCGTTGGGGCGATTCCAGATGGGAGCGCAGACGGTGGGACAAGTGGCGGATTATTATGCGGAAAATTATTTCGTAAATGAAGCGACCATAAAATATGACTCGATGCCAAATCTGATAAAAGGAATTTCTAAGGCGGGGATGATAGAACTGGCGCGGGAGTTTGCTGGATCAGGAATAAAAGGGTTTGCGACGGTGTCTTCTGTAGAAAAGGCTATTATTTCGCAACTAGAAACGCATTTAAATTTCTAGATTATAGTATAATTAGGTTATGAAAGTAGCGATTTTAGGTTATGGAAAAGAGGGGAAGGCGGCGGAGAAGTATTTTCTAGAGCACGGTGAGGCGGTGGAAGTTTTTGATAATTTTACGAGTGAGGATTTGAACAAGATTGATTTTAGTGAGTATGATTTAGTGCTAAGAAGCCCATCGGTGCATCCACGAGAAGGCTTTTCGAGCATGACAAAATATTTCTTTGAGAAATGTCCTGCGCCGATAATTGGCGTGACTGGGACTAAGGGGAAGGGTACGACTTGTTCGTTAATCACGGAAATTTTGCGGGCGCTGGGCAAGAAGGTTTATCTGGTGGGAAATATTGGAAATCCGGCAATTGATGTGCTAGATGGGTTAACGCCTGAAGATGTGGTGGTGTATGAGATGAGCAGTTTCCAGCTGTGGGATTTGACGGTTTCACCAGAGGTAGCGGTGGTATTGAGGGTGGAAGCGGATCACTTGAACGTGCATGACGGATTTGACGACTATGTGGGGGCGAAGGGTAATATCGCAAAATATCAGACGACGAGCGATACTTTAGTGTATTTCAAGAATAATAAATGGTCGGTGAAAATTGCAGAGAAAAGCCCGGCGGCAAAATTAGCGTATCCGATAGAACCTTTGCCGGTAAAAATACGGGAATTGTTGGACAAGTTGGGGGTACCGGGTGAGCATAACAAAGAAAATGCTGAGGCGGCGCTACTGGCGGTGTCCGGGTTGGTAAAAATGCCGGCGGAAATGATTGTAGAGGAAAATTACGACGCTTTAGCGCGGGTTTTTCGCGATTTTAAGGGTTTACCGCATCATATCGAGTTCGTGCGGAATTTGAACGGGGTGGATTACTATGATGATAGTTTTTCGGCGTCATATCCGTCGCTAGAGGTGGCGGTGAAGGCGTTTGAGGATCGTCCGGTGGTGTTGATTGCGGGTGGAAAAGACCGGGGATTGGATCTTGGGCCGGAGAAAAAGGCGATTTTCGGGGCACCAAATCTAGCTAAGGCGATGTTGATTGGCGAGACGAGACAAAAATTGGCAGATGGGGAGCCAGTTGAAAAATATTTATTGGTGAATACTTTGGAGAAAGCGGTGATTTTGGCACGAGGAGAGGCGGAGCAAATTGCAAAGAGCGGCAAGCGTGTGAGACCGGTGGTACTGTTGAGCCCAGGGGCAGCGAGTTTTGATATGTTCCGGGATTTTTATGACAGAGGAGAGCAATTTAAAAGAATCGTGGAGGGAATGAAATGAGTTTTCGGTTTTTGGGCTATGATTTCGATGAGACTACTGGGGTGGCAGAGTTTCGTTATCAGAGCGAAAAAGATGGTTTTATAGAAAAGGTACAGTTTGATGTAAAAGATGCTGCTATGTATGACACGCGGAAATTGGATGCGGCGCTATTTTTGGCGTTTGTGGTGCTAGGGACGTCTTATTATAAGGTGCGAGCGGGGCGAAAAGTGGAGCTTGGTGGGTCACTGGATGAGTGGCAGGCGAAGTTTTTTGATAAAGTCTACCAAGAAGGGCTGAGTCAGTTTGCTTATGAAAATGGGCTAGTCAGGGGCGATTTGGCGGAGTTTGAGATTTCGCATGATAGTGAGTCTAGTGTGGCTTTTGAGGATAAGTCTCGGGTGATGGGAGCGCCGGAGATTATTCCGAAAAACAGGGGTAGTTTGGTGATGGTGAGCGGGGGAAAAGATTCTATTTTGGCGGCGGAGATGATACGGGAAAGTGGCGAGGAATACAGGGTGGCCTATATCACGGCGCAGGAAAGCTACCCTTCTATTGTGGATGAGATAAGTGGTGGGACTAGCCCGATTATTATTCGGCGCTGGATTGATAAAGAAGGTTTGAAACGAGCTGGCGGCATGAATGGGCATGTGCCAGTGACGATAATAAATGAGGCGTTGGCAGTGGTGCAGGCGGTTCTGCTAGGATTTTCGCGAGTGGAACTAGGCGTAGGGAAAGAAGGTTTGGAGCCACATGCGTGGATTAAAGATTTGCCAGTAAATCATCAGTGGTCTAAGACGCCAGAAGCGCAAGAATTATTTAATGAGTATGTGCGACGGTATGTGGCGGATGATATAACGGTGGGGTCGGTACTTAAGCAATATGATGAGTTGGAGATTGCAGAGTTGTTTGCAAAAAAGTGTTGGGAGAAATATGGGCATAAGTTTTCATCTTGTAATGTGGCGAATTATAAACAGGGTGCGGATAATCGTGAATTAAAATGGTGCGGAAAGTGCGCGAAATGTGCGAATTCTTACTTGTTATTTTCGCCATTTGTGCCTTACGAAGAGCAATTGAAGATTTTTGGGCGGGATTTATTTACGGATACAGATTTGACAGAAATCTATAAGGGACTATTAGGGGTGGATGGCGTAATGAAGCCATTTGAGTGCGTGGCGAGTGTAGAAGAATTGCGAAAGGCATATCGCGAGCGGCTACCGGGATATGGCGAGCTGCTGTTCGAAGTGTAAAACAAATCAGCCCTCCGTAGAGGGCTGATTTTTATTGTGTGAGGTGCCAGGAAAGGTCGCGTGAGTTGAACTCAAGCGTCATTTTTTCCCGACCTACTAGAACGTCGAAGATATGAAATACTACTTCGCCGACGAATTTAACGTGAGTTTGTAGCATTTCAGTAATTTCGGTTTCGGCCTCGCCCCGCCGCCTAAATGTGAGCGGTTGACACGGGGTCATCTCGTAGCCGAAAAGCGCCATTACTTCTACGCGTTCGGTTTTGTTTTTGTTAAAGTTTTTCATAAAGACTCCTTCAATTATTATTGTTAGAGTCATTTATGTGAGCCCGATTTATTGGCTCCTGGCTAAGGGCATAAATGACAATACCCAAAGCTTTAACTTTTTCTCATTGCCAGTGACCTAGGTTTAGCATGAGTAATTTAATTTTATCACATTTCTAGCTTCTGGGATAGAATGAGTCTCCATTAATTTGGTTCGTATTTCCGACGCACCTGGAAAATTGTTTACATAGATTTTGAAATAATGTTTAAGTGGCTCATATGAAACACCGTATTTCTGAATTTGTTTTTCATACAAATCCAGATGCAAATTCAGAAGCTCCATTAGCTCCTCGCGGGTTGGCTGATGGTCGGTAAAACAATATGGATTAGCAAAAACACCTCGTCCTATCATAAACCCATCCACAGAGGGATATTTTTTGCGTAGTTCTAGAGCATGAGCTTTATCTCGGATGTCGCCATTGATAATCAATTTCGTTTCTGAGCTAATTTCGTCACGTAGCGCGATAATTTCCGGTATTAATTCGTAGTGAGCGGGAACTTTACTCATCTCCTTTTTGGTGCGAAGATGCACAGTAAGTGCAGTTGGGTGCTCGCTTAGCAAAATTGGTAGCCACTCGCGAAATTCATCTGGTTTGCTCCAGCCAAGACGAGTTTTAATAGAAACCGGTAAATTAGTATGCGCGCGGGCATTGCGATAACATTCCATGGCGAGCTCTGGCGTCTTAATCATGGCAGCGCCACCACCTGTTTTATTTACGTTCTTGTCTGGGCAGCCAAAATTCAAATCTACCCCAGAGAATCCCAGCGATTCAAGCGCCGAACTAACTTCCGCAAAATGCTCTGGATTTTTACCCCAAATTTGTGCGATGATTGGGCTATCTGTTGGTGCTATTTCCAATCGTTCTAGTGCATTATGGCGCCCCTTTTCAGAAGCATAACTAGATACATTTGTAAACTCCGTGAAAAATAAATCCGGCCTACCGGCATGCGCTATCACTTGACGGAAAGCAATATCAGTTACGCCTTCCATCGGCGCCAGAATTAAAAACGGTTTTGATAAATTATTCCAAATATTCATATTATCCTTTGTGGGGTTGACTTTTCTATTAGTGTGCGGTAGAATAAGACTAAGGTTTAGTGTTGTTCCCGTGTCTTTGCGGGAACAATTTTTAGTTTAATTGTCACGTTTACACGTTCCACTTCAACTTCCATAAACCCTCCTTTCTCCTTACCGTCATTAATTGTCAAATTTCAACCCCACGCCCATAATCTAGCATAGTGACTGCGAAAAATCAACCCCCTACCGTACGTGTGGTATAATGGTGGGTATGGAAGATGCAGAAAAGCGACTGAAGAGACTTGGGACGGAGTTTGGGCAGACTTATGAGAAGCTAAAAATTGACAGCAAGTTAAAAGAAATTGCGGAGCTGGAGCGAGAGGTGGCGGAGCCGGAGATTTGGCGGGATGTAAAGAAAGCGACGGAGAAAAATCAGCGCCTGAAGCAACTAACTGACGAAGTGCAGCCATGGCAACTATTAAAAACACAGATTGCGGATATTCAGGAGCTGATGGGGCTGGCGGATGAGAGTCTGAAAGATGAGGTGGAAGCGCAAGTGGAGGCGATGGAAGGCCAACTCGATGAACTGAAGAAGGCATTACGTTTTACGGGGCCATATGATAGTGAAAATGCAATTCTTAGGATTACTTCGGGAGCGGGTGGTACAGAAGCGATGGATTGGGCGGGGATGTTGGAGCGGATGTATATGAGATTTGCGGAGCGAAATGGGCTGAAGATGGCGCTGATAGAAAAAGTGCCAGGCGAAGAAGCCGGAATTAAAACCGTGGTGTATGAAGTGACGAAAAATAGCGATGGCGCGGTGGATAAGTTTGTGGGTGCGGGGGCGTATGGGATGCTAAAATCCGAGCATGGCGTGCACCGGCTGGTGCGACTTTCGCCTTTCAACGCGGATCAGAAACGACAGACGTCGTTCGCGTTGGTGGAAGTATTACCGGTGATAAAAGCAGAAACAGACGTGCAAATAGATGATAAAGATTTGAGAATAGACGTGTATCATAGCGGTGGACATGGCGGGCAGGGTGTGAACACTACGGATTCGGCGGTAAGGATTACGCATCTCCCGACCGGTATCGCTGTGGCGATTCAGAATGAACGTAGCCAACACCAGAACAAAGAGAAAGCAATGGAAATTTTGCGGGGAAAATTGGCGCAGATGCAGCTAGAGCAGCATGCGGCGACAATTGGAGAACTTAGAGCTGGTGAGAGCGCAGGTTGGGGACAACAGATACGAAATTACGTGTTGCAGCCATATAAATTAGTAAAAGACACGCGGACGAATCATGAAGAGACGGATCCAGAGGCGGTTCTAAATGGCAAAATAGATAATTTTGTTGATTCTTTCTTAGAGATGTGATATAATGGTGATGTTATCTAGACATAAGGAGAGGTCCGTAAACTCACGAACGGAAACCGCCCTAAAAGTCTAGTTTTAGTAGTGTAAAGGAAAGGAATAGAATGCAAGTCATTCTCGGCACCAAAATTGGTATGACCCAGATTATCGGTGAAGATGGCGTGGTTACTCCAGTAACTATCCTTCAAGCCGGTCCGTGCGCAGTGACTCAGATAAAGACTGTCGAAACTGACGGTTATAATGCTGTGCAAGTGGGCTATGGTCAGGGTAAGAATCTGAGCAAGTCGGTTTCTGGCCACGTAAAGAAGGCTGGAGAAAATATTAATCCAAAGGTAATTAAAGAATTTCGTGTAGAAGTTTTGCCGGAGGGTGTTAAACTCGGCGATACTTTGACGGTCGAAAGTTTCAAGATCGGTGACAAAGTATCGGTAACTGGCACTAGCAAAGGTAAAGGATACGCCGGTACAGTGAAGCGCCACAATTTTAACGAATCACGCAATACGCATGGTTTCAAGGGCGACATCCGCAAGGTTGGTTCGATTGGTTCAATGTACCCGCAGAAAGTCTGGAAGGGCAAGAAAATGCCAGGTCGGATGGGGCACGATACAGTGACGGTAAAGAACCTTGTCGTTGCTTACATTGATGCAGCGAATAATCTGATTGGTCTTAAAGGCGCAGTGCCTGGCCCTAAGAAGGCAATCGTAACTGTGGAGGGAAAGGAGTAATATGGCTACACTAAGTAAAGACATTTTCGGTCTCTCCGTAGAAAATCATGAGCTAGTAAAACTCGCTTATGACGCATATCTTGCAAATTCACGCAGCTCTCACGCGAAAACTTTGAAGCGTGGTGAGGTTCGCGGTGGTGGCAAGAAACCATGGAAACAGAAAGGCACTGGTAGAGCACGGTTTGGTTCTACTCGTAACCCAATCTGGCGTCATGGTGGTGTGGCATTTGGTCGTACCGGTGAAGAAAATTTCACCAAGAAAATCAGCAAAAATGCCAAGCGCCAAGCTGTGTGTCAGGCTCTCTCGATGAAGAACGCCGACAAAGCAGTGAAGACGATTGCTGAGCTAAAAATCAAAGACGGCAAAACTAAGGAAGTTGTCAAAACATTAGCAGATAATAAAATTGACAATAGTGCAAATATACTGCTCGTTGTGCCAGAGAAGGACGAACTAACTTTGCGTGCTACCGGTAATATTGCTAATGTCAAGACGGTACGTCCGACATATCTCAATGTTTTTGACATTATGAATGCCGACACGATCGTAATCGTAGAGAAGGCACTTCCTATGATTGAAAATTGGCTACTAGGAGAGGAAAAGTAAGATGGCAGAAGCAGAAATTAAACTCAATATACTAGAGCCACGTGCGACCGAGAAAACTTATCGTGAGCAGACCAAGCGCACTTATGTTTTCGCGGTGAAGCTGACTATGGGTAAGCAAGAAATTGCAAAGCTCGTAGAAAAAGAATTTAATGTAAAAGTAACTGATGTGCGTACGTTAGTACGTGATGGCAAAAAGACAAAATACAGCAAGGGCAAGCATGCTTACCCTGGTATTACTTATCGCCAAGATAAGAAATTTGCTTACGTTACTTTGGCAGAAGGCAATTCAATTAAGGTATTTGAAGAGCCAGAAAAAGAAGATAAGAAAACCAGCGCAAAGGAAGCCAAAAAAGCAGAAAAAGAAGCTAAGAAGGCGGACAAGAATGCAGGTAAGGAGAATAAATAATGGCAATTAAAGCATATCGCCCGATTACGCCGGCGCAACGTCAGAAGACAACCGAAGATTACGATCAGTTGACGACGAACAAGCCGATGAAATCTTTGCTAAAAGCAAAGAAGCAACAGGCGGGTAAAAATAATCAGGGGCGCATTACCGTGCGTCACCGTGGTGGTGGAGTAAAGCGTCACTATCGTATCGTGACCTATAATCTACCAAAAGATTTGACTTTTACAGTCGAAGAAATTGAGTACGATCCAAATCGTTCAGCACGGATTGCTCGTGTGAAGGATGAAAACGGTGTATATTATTATGTATTAGCTGACACCAAGATGACGAAGGGTACGACTTTCAAGACTGGCAAAGAAATTGAAGTAGAAGATAGCAATCGTTTGCCACTTGAGAATATCCCGGTAGGTACTTTCGTATATGCGATTGAGCTAACGCCAGGTAAGGGCGCACAAATGGTGCGTGCGGCTGGTGCGCAGGCACAACTGATGGCAAAGGAAGATGGCTATGCTACTCTTCGGATGCCGTCTGGTGAAGTTCGCAAAGTACTTGCTGATTGTGAAGCTTCAATTGGTACAGTTTCGAACCTTCAGCATCAGAATGTGAAGATTGGTGCAGCGGGTCGTAAGCGTCGCAAGGGTATTCGCCCGACCGTACGTGGCGTGGTAATGAACGCTACGGATCACCCACACGGTGGTGGTGACGGTGGTCGTCACGGTTCTGGTAAAGCACCACGCACGCCGTGGGGTCAGCTCACCTTGGGTTACCGTACTCGTCATAACAAGAAAACTAATAAAATGATCGTGCGCAGTCGCCACGAAGGAAAGAGGAAATAATGTCGAGGAGTATGAAGAAAGGTCCATTTGTGGACTTTAAACTCGCGAAGAAAATTGCTGCTCTCTCCGCCGAAGATCGCACTGTGATTAAGACTTGGGCTCGCCAATCTACAATCTCGCCAGAGATGGTAGGCAGAACGATTGCAGTTCATAATGGTAAGGTTCATGTGCCAGTTTTCATTTCGGAAAACATGGTAGGTCACAAGCTCGGTGAGTTTGCGCCAACGCGGAAGTTCAAGCGCCATGGTGGTAAGAAGGCCGCTGAGGCTGAAGCAGCGAAAGGAGCCGCATAATGACTACGATTTTCGCACATGCATATGAAAAAGGCATTGACAGCCAGCCACGCAAGACTAATATCGTTGCGTCGCTTGTACGTGATAGATATGTGGCTGATGCAGTGGTGATTTTGGAAAACACGCCACGCCGAGCTGCTAGAGCAGTGCTCAAAGCGGTGGAAAGCGCCAATGCAAATCTATTAAACAATTCTAAGGTTTCGATTGATCCGAAAACTGTGAGAATTGCTAGGATTTTTGTCACGAGTGGCACCAGGATGCGCAGGTATGTACCAGCGTCTCGTGGTCGCGCACTTCCATTTGAGAAGATTTCGTCCAACATATTTGTTGAGGTCGCAGGCGAAGAAAAAGTAAAAAAGACTGCCGAAAAGTCAGCGGAAGCTAAAAAGCCAGCTGCTAAGAAGGCAGAAAAGGAGAAAAAGTAATATGGGTCAGAAGGTTAATCCCATCTCTTACCGCCTCCAGATTAGCAAGGATTGGTCGAGCAAGTGGTTTACCCGCAAGAGTGACTTTCGTCGTTGGCTAGTGGAGGATGATAAAATCCGCAAGATTATTGAGGAACGGTTTAAGAGCCGCCCGACGATTGCACGGATTAATATTGATCGTTCTGCCAACCTTACTACGATTACGATTTTCACCGCGAAAGCAGGTGCAGTAATCGGCAAGCAGGGTGCTGGTATTAACGAGCTAAAGAAAGAAATAGAAAAAATTGTGGATGGTCCTATCCGCATTAACGTAGAAGAAGTCAAGAAACCAGAGCTAAATGCAAAGTTGGTAGCTGAGAATATCGGTTTTCAACTAGGCAAGCGTATGAACTTCCGCCGTGCAGTAAAGATGGCGCTTCAGAGCACTATGAATGCAGGCGCTAAGGGGGTGCGCATTGAGGTGTCTGGTCGTTTGAATGGTGCAGAAATGAGCCGCCGTGAGAAATTTATCGAGGGTTCAGTGCCACTACATACGCTGAGGGCAGACATTGACTTTTACTGCCATCACGCACCAACAATTGCTGGTATCGTCGGCGTGAAGGTTTGGATTTATAAGGGGGAGAAGTAAAATGGCTATACTACTTCCAAAGAAAACCGCGCACCGCAAGGTTCGCAAGGGTAAGAACGAAGGTATTGCTAGCCGCTGTAATACGGTGGCGTTTGGCGACTACGGGCTGATGTCACTTGACAACGAGCGCGTAAATTCGCGCCAGATTGAGGCAGCTCGCCAGGCAATCACTCGTTATATTAAGCGTGGTGGTAAAATCTGGATTCGGATTTTCCCACATACACCAGTCACCAAGAAACCACTTGATGTAAAAATGGGTTCTGGTAAAGGTGAGCCACAATTCTTTGTGGCAAAGGTAAAAGCTGGCACGGTGATGTTTGAAATCGCCGACGTGACGGATGAGCAGGCTAAAGAAGCTTTGCGTCTAGCGTCACACAAGTTGCCGGTGAAATGTAAAATTATAAAGAAAGAGGAGTTCTAAAATGGCACACACTTTAGTAGGAACTGTGACTTCTGACAAGCGCGATAAGACCATTACCGTCTCCATTGTTTCTCGCGAAACTCATCCGCTTTATCGCAAGCAGTACACAAAAACTCGTAAATACACTGCGCACGATGAAAAGAATGAGGCGAAGGTCGGTGACCGTGTGGAAATCGCGATGGTACGTCCTTTGTCCAAAACCAAGGCTTATAGCTTGGTGAAGATTCTGGAGAAGTCGCGTGGTAAAGTCGAGCTTAAAGAAGGTGTAACCGAAGTTGAGCACGAAGAAAAGGTCGGCGCGGACGAAATCGCACGCGCAAAGGCCGCAGAAGCTGCTGCAGAAAATGCAGAGGCTGAAGAGAAGGGGGATAAGTAATGATACAGCAAGAAACTAGACTAAAAGTTGCTGACAACAGTGGCGCTAAGGAACTCGGAGTAATCCGCGTACTTGGTGGCACGCGCGCGCGTTATGCACGCGTAGGTGACATTGTCACTTGTTCAGTAAAGGATGCATCGCCAACTGGTGGTGTAAAGAAAAAAGCCGTGGTGAAGGCAGTGATTGTCCGCACTGTGGCGCCGATTCGTCGCCCGGATGGCAGCACGATTCGCTTTGACGAAAATGCAGCAGTCTTAGTCAACGAAGATAAAACCCCACGCGGTACTCGTGTGTTCGGGCCAATCCCGAGGGAGTTACGTGATGCTGGGTTTACCAAGATTATTAGCTTAGCGCCGGAGGTACTGTAATGAAATCTCTGAAAGTTAATGACGAAGTAATGATTATCGCTGGTAGCCACAAAGGTAAAAAGGCGACGATCGTGAAAATTGATCGCAAAGCTAATAAAGCAATGCTAGAAGGCATCGGTGTAGTCGAACGCCACATGAAGAAGACTTATTATAACCCAGCGGGTGGTAAGAAAACTATTCACGTAGGGATTGATATGTCCAATCTGAAGCTAGTGAAGGCTGGTGAGGCGAAGAAGGCTGCAAAGACCAAGAAAGCTGATAAAAAATCAAAGAAAGGAGCTAAATAATGGCGGAAAAGAAAACGGCTGCTAAGACCGCAAAGACTATGGTCAAAGCACAACCACGCCTCAAGGCTCTCTATAATTCAGAGCTCAAGGCGAAGCTTCAAAAAGAATTGAAGCTTGATAATATTAATCAAGTGCCTGAGCTAAAGAAGGTCGTAGTATCTTGTGGTGTGGGTAAGAAACGCGAAGACAAGAAGTTCACCGAGACGGTAGCTTTGACGCTTGCAAAGATTACTGGTCAGGCGCCGACTTCGAGACTTGCGAAGAAATCTATCGCAACCTTCAAGATTCGTAAGGGAATGGGTGCGCCGGTAGGCTATCTCACAACTTTGCGTAATGACAAGATGTACGAATTTGTGGACAGGCTGATTAATATCGCTTTGCCACACGTGCGTGATTTCCATGGTGTGAGCCGTAAGGCGTTTGATGCGCAGGGTAATTACAACCTTGGTCTGAAAGAGCAAACTGTGTTCCCGGAAATTACTTTCGAAGATGCAGCTGCACTGCACGGGCTCGAGGTAACGTTTATAATTAAGAATGGTAGTAAGGAAGGAAGTTTGAAATTACTAGAACTCTTTGGAATGCCGTTTGAGAAAGGAGCGAAGTAGTATGGCAAAGAAATCTGCAGTGCTTCGTGATGAAAAACGACGCAAAATGTATGAAAAATATAAAGCTAAACGCGCTGAGCTAAAGGCAGCGGGTGATTTGGAAGGCTTGGCTAAGCTTCCACGTAATGCTTCGCCAACGAGGCTGAAAAACCGTGACCTGTTGGACGGTCGTCCACGTGGTTATATGCGTCGCTTTGGGCTTTCACGTATTAATTTCCGGGAAAAAGCGTCGAAAGGCGAAATTCCTGGTGTAACAAAGAGTAGTTGGTAGGAGAAAGGAGAAGAATATGTCATTACAATCTACAGATCAAATCGCTGACTTTATCACTCGTATTCGTAATGCAGTGCTAGTTGGCAAGACGGAAATTCTCGTTCCTACTTCGAAGCTAAAATTGGCGGTGGCGCAGATTTTGGCAAAGAACGGCTACATCGCTTCCTGCGACGAGGTGGAAGGCAAGCCACGCGCGATGCTTCATGTTGTGATTAGCGAGCCAGGAACGGTGGCGAAAATCAACGAGATTACAAAAGTTTCTAAGCCAGGACGCCGAGTGTATGTGGCAGCTAGCGAGCTTCCGGTAGTAAAATCTGGTCGTGGTATGATTGTCGTATCCACGTCTAAAGGTTTGATGACTGGTCGCGAGGCTAAGAAAAACGGACTGGGTGGCGAAATACTCGTAAAAGTCTGGTAAACATAAAAATAACCCTTCGGGGTTATTTTTTTGTGGTATACTATATATTATATAGTGGAGGAATATGGAGGAAGAGAATATTTTCACGATTACGCCGATGAGTCGGAAAATCGAGCTAGAGCCGGGAGAAGTCTATGAAGGTACGGTGACGGTATTTAATCCGGTGGATGCAAAGGAGGATTTCGCGTGGAAGGTGAGTGTGGCACCATATAGCGTGGAGTCTGGTACGTATAATGCAGACCTCGCGGCAGAGACGGAACATTCGCAAATCACGAAGTGGATTACGTTTGACAAGGTTTCTGGGGTGTTGGCGCCGAACGAAAAGGCGGAAATTCATTACACGATTACGGTGCCAGAGACGGCGGCGGGGGGTGGACAGTATGCGGCGATTATGGTGGGATCGGATGCAGCGGGGGCAGCTGCGCAGGGGATTAGTATTCAGAATATTTATGAGATGGCGAGTATTATCTATGCGCGAATTAATGGCGAAATCAAGCGTGCGGGGTCAGTGGGTGAAAACAAAATCCCGGGGTTTGTGACAGCGATGCCGATTACGGTGTCGGTGGAACTCGAAAATGATGGCAATGTACACGAAACGGCGAAAATTCGGACAACGGTGAAAAATTTCTTGAATGGAGCGCAGATTTATCCGCTAAGTGGCGAGGAGGGCATAGTGGAAGAAGTGATGATGCCAGATACTTCACGTTATGTGACGCGCGATATCAATGACTTGTCGCCAGTTGGGATTTATGAAGTGACGCAATCGGTAACGTATTTAGGGCAAACGTCTGATAATACACAATTGGTGGTGGCATGCCCGGTGTGGTTTATGTTGCTTGTCGCGCTGACTTTTGGTGTGATTGTGTTTGGAATTGTGCGGGCGATAATGCGACACCGCAGAATTAAACGTAGTTTAATGTAATGAGACATTTGTCTCATTTAACAGAGGTAAAAATGAAACAAAAAAGTTTCACTTGGTGAAAAAAATAGAAACGAGACAAATGTCTCGTTTCTAAAAAATGCTTGCGCTAATGAAAAATTGGTGATAAAATGGATGTAAACGTAACCAATATGGAGAGTATATGAGCAATAAAACATATTTAATGATGCTAGGAGGTTCGCTTGGCGTGACTTTGCTTGCGGCGCTTGGTGCGACGATGCCTAGCACTAATGCTGCGAGGCAGGCGACAGCCAGTACTGCGACCGTGACAGTGAGTAGCACATGTTCGATGACGAGCAATGTCATTGAGGCGCACACGAGGACGATGATGAACGGTGGTTACGAGGCGGGGATTGGTGAGACACGTTTGACGGCAAAATGTAATGATGCATATGGCTTTTCTATTTACGCGATTGGTTACACAGGCGGAAATCTAGGCGCGACAATGTTACACTCTGATGCAGTTGGTTCTACGTATGATATTCAGACTGGGGTGTCTGGTAGTGGTAGTGAGTGGTCGATGCAACTTACTCCAGTGACTGGCACTTATGCTCCATATATTGATAATAATTACGACTCCTATTCGGTGGTGCCGAAGAGGTATACGCGAGTGGCATACTTAGGTAACTCTACGGATGCGACGACGGGTGGTTCGGTGACGACGACTTACGCGGCACGGATTTCGCAGACACAGCCGGCAGGTACTTACGTGGGACAGGTGAAGTATATCCTCATTCATCCTTCGGGCACGGCGCCATCGGAAATGCCATCGATGCAAACTGTCGCCAGATGGGGCGGGACGTTGCTCTTAAATGAAGAGGTTACAGCGATAGACACGCGGGATGGTCAGACTTACACGGTGGCGCGGCTATGTGTGGAGCGTGACAGCACTACTGGTGAATGTACGGAAGATCAATTGTGGATGACACAAAATCTAAACTTCGCACCGTTGTCTTCGAGGACGTATAATCATACGGATACTGATCTCGGATATACGACGAATGATGCATTTGCAGAGTGGACGCCGTCAGCGGATACGATGGCAAACCCGGCGTGGATTACGAATTTTACGTATACTGGTAGTGCTAATAATTCGGTGATTGGTTGGACTAATGATGCCAATAAGCCGCACTATGCGGAGGGCAGGTACTATGAAACCGATCCTGGAGAAGGGGAAGAGGCTGGTCCGACAGATCAAGAGATAGTCTTGTATCAAAATACGAAGTACGTAGGCATTGATGATTGTGTCGATAGAGGACATCATACAGTAAGCCAGTGTATGCATTACATGGTAGGGAATTACTACAACTGGCCGGCATCTGTGGCGAGCAATAATGCGAATGATATTACGGCTAGGTATGCGGTGGCGCCAAACTCGGTCTGTCCAGCAGGTTGGAGATTGCCAAAAGGGCCGGACGGTACGAATGGCTCGGAGTTTAACGCGTTACTCTTAGCGGCTGGTCTAACCAATGGCACGGATAATGGGTCTGGCTCGGCGCAGAATGTACAATGGGCTGGTGGCGGTGCAAGTGCCTTTGAGCGTGCTCCATTCTATTTTGCTCGTTCCGGGGGCGTGGACGATTCTACGCTGTACTACTTCACGGGCAACGCGCTCTACTGGTCTAGTTCTACCGTTTCTAGTAGCAACGCGTACTACCTGTACTACTATTCTAGCGTATTGTACCCGGCAAGCCAGAACTCCCGCTCCTACGGGTTTAGTCTGCGTTGCGTCGCTCGCGAGCAGAGCTAGCTCGCGCCGGCGCGCCGTTTGGCTTTTGCCCTTTTGCTCCTGTTGATGGATTGTGGTGGAAAAATAGCGAACAAAACCCCGATAAGGGGTTTTGTGAGCTTGAGATTTTGTGGTATAATGAAAGTGGCTAGGGGGGAGTGCTACCTGAGAGCATCTGGTGAAACATCCGACACCTCTCGTAGGTGGTGAACGCAATCCATCGAGATTGGCTCACTTCCGTAAGGGTCCGAGTAGTAGACTACACAGAAGTTCAAAATGGATTTATCGTCCTAAGGGATGGTGAACCCGCTAGATGCCATTATCCGTTTTGCACCGTTTTGCTCGTTCCGGGAACGTGAACGATTCTACGCTGTACAACTTCACGAACAACGCGAACTACTGGTCTAGTTCTACCGTTTCTAGTAGCAACGCGTACAACCTGAACTACAATTCTAGCGAATTGTACCCGGCAAACCAGAACAACCGCAACAACGGGTTTAGTCTGCGTTGCGTCGCTCGCGAGCAGAGCTAGCTCGCGCCGGCGCGCCGTTTGGCTTTTGCCCTTTTGCTCCTGTCTTTGGATGAGCGTTCCAGTATCCCCCTCTACTAGAGGGGGGATTTTGTTTTTTGCTAGCGACGAACGATTTGAGCGGAGAGCTCGGAATCGTCATCGTCGTTAGAGTTTAGATTGTCGGCGAGGTCGTCGAGGATTTCTTCGAAACAGCGATGGTCGATGAGTTTACTCTCTAAGTAGAGATTAAAATCGAGACCATATTGGTCAAAGACTTCGGCGACGAATTTATCGGCCTGGAGATGACGTAGCAAACCCAGGTAGGAGATAAATGTGGCACGTTTATTGGCATCTTTACCGCCAGTTCTGGTAAAATCCTTGACTGCGCGACGGAACTTGGCTTGCAAGCGGTTTGAAGGCCTCAGAGCGTAGGGATAAACGCGAGCACCTAGAAAACTGACACCACGATAGACCGATTGCACATAATATTTATCTGGATGAAGGGTGAGATTAAGGGCTTGATCTAGATAATCGCGGATGATAGGAGCGTCGCTCAGGGCCTTTCGATAATCATCGGGGCCGACGATGCGGATGAAATCGTCTACATAGCGACCATAGTACTTGTAGCCAAGATCGTATTTGATGAAGCGGTCGAGCTGGTCGAGGTAGATGTTGGAAACGAGTTGGGAAGTTTGGTTGCCGATGACGATACCTTCGCCGGGAAGACGATTATAGAGGCTTTTTGAGAAAGGCAAATCGTCCCAGTTGGAAAGTGGACCACGTCGACGAGATTTGGCGGCGGGATCGTCCATGAGAATCTCGTGCCAGAGAAAACGGCAAGTTTCGTAAACCTTGCGAAGTTCTGGTGGAATGTTAGACATAGTACCGAATTGGACAGGGCCGAACTGGCGGTCTAGTCCCCAGACTACGCGTTCGTAACATTTGAGGCGAGGAAGCGACATGAAATAGCCTTTGATGTCGTTTTTCAGAATAAAGGCATCTTTGGTGCCGCCGTAAGTGGCGCATCGCATCATCTTTTGAATACGTTCGATACCAAAGAGAGTGCCTTTGAGTTCGCGACAGCTGTAGGAATCGTAGATGAAACGGCGATCCCACCACCAGCCGCTGAGATTAAAAAGAAGATGATGTACGACGCGGTCGACGAAGGGTGCGGCGAAGATTTCGCGTATCATTGGCTCGTAGATGATGAAAGAAACTGAGGGGCTAGGTCGGTAGCTGCAGTTCAAAATGGCATCCGCGAGCTTGATGATGTTTTCTTGCCAGTTGACTTCATAAGAGTGTTCGTTGAAAGTTTTGATTTTGTTTTTGCGAGCTTCATAGAAGGCGACGGTGAGTTCGCTCACGAGCCAGCGGCGAAAGCCGAGGATTTTGATGTCGTGAATGAGCTGGTTGTTAAAATCACTATTTTTCATTTTGTTCCTTAATTATTTTCTAATTGAAATGATAGTTGTTTGGCTGATTTGTTCTGTTTGTTTTGTTTATTTTGTTTGGCTTTTTCTGCGCGTTTGATGGCACGTTCCAGACAAAGAATTTCTTTTTCGACGATGGCGCGAATGCGATCAAGCCCTTCGACGATATTAACAGCGTCTTTAGAGCTGATGGCGCCGATGTCACTTAAAACTTTAAAATTAAAGATGACATCGTAGATGTTGCGGCGAATTTCTTGCCAGCGTTCTTTTACGACGATTTTGGATTTTTTGTCGAGTTTGGTGATGCGATGATATTGGTCGATGGATTTGGTGATGGCATTTACGATTCCAAAACCGACAGTGTCTCTAGTGAGGCGATCGAGCTGGGAGTTGCAAACACTAATGATGCGACGTCCGAGATTGACGGTGAGTTGATAAAATTCTGGCGAAAGATTTTCGGCGGGAGCGATAGTGAGATTTTGGAGCAATTCGTGCTTGATCTTGGTCTCGTAGGCTTCGATTTCGGATTTGGAATAGGGTTTCTTGAGTTCGAAATAGAAAGTTTGTTCACTGTCGCAACCTTCGCTTTTGTAGAGTTCAGCTTCTTTTAGATAGTTGCGAACCACATCGAGATTAGGGATACGGACGTAGCCGATTTTATAAGGCGTGTTATATTCCGTGCTATCAACTTTGAATTTGTTGGTAAGACCAAAACGTTTGGCGACCTCGAAGTAATAATACATGGCCGAGCGATCACCGGCTTCGCACCAACCTTTGTTGCCGGCACAGTAAATAATGTAAATGCGGTCGGCGTTTTGTTGCTCTTTTCTGATGAGCTGAGTTTTGGCTAGCTTATATTGCTTGCGCGTTATGGTTGATTTTTGGATCATTATATCCTCCTTGTTATGTTGGTAATATTTTAGTTGTGTCAAATTTTTGCAAATTAGCAAGCATAAGCGAGGGGGAAAATGCATAAAGTGGAATATGGCAAAGCTTAAAACAAGCTTGAAATTGGTGGAGAGGTGTGCTATAGTGAGGTTAAAGTCATGGTGTGAGAGTGTATCGAGTGCGGGGCTCGGTGGTTCGTAAGCCTAGGGTGGGACCAAGGCGAGTATTTTTAACCATTAAGGAGGAGCTATATGGGAATAAAAATATCAACTTTAACAGGACGCGCGAAGTACTTTGTCGCGGCCGCAGCGCTAGTAGCGACGAGTGCACCGTTTGGTGTGTTGCTGCCGACGGCAGTGTATGCGGACGAGCCTGAATGTGTGGGTGCGCATGATACTACGGAGCTTAAGAACTTGCTGAACGCAGGCGGCGACGTAAAACTTTGCGCGAACATTACTGGCGGCGTGAATGTCGGCTATCATGTAGATGGCACAGTGAATGCTACGCTGGATTTGAACGGTTACACTTTAACCGCAGGTGATGGCGGACAGGCTTTGATTATAAGCAAAAATGCTGTTGTAACTTTAACTGGCGAGGGTAGCGTATATGATAGTAATAAGACTCTGATTACGGTAAATGGTAGTCTTACGATTAATTCTGGTGAATATCGTGGACTAATCAATGTAGTCGGTGGTAGCTTGACCGTGAATGACGGTGATTTTACTGCGAACGGTCCGATTTTTGGTTTGGGCAACAAGGAAATGGACACGGATTCCATCGTGATTAACGATGGTAGTTTCAGTGGTGTTTATATTGCCAATAAAGCCTACAGTGGCGGTGGCGTAAATAGCACTTTTACCATTAATGATGGTAATTTCCGTAATGTGGAAACTGGAATTACTAAGAATGATAGTCTGAAAGACATCACCACGATAAATGGTGGGTATTTCGGTGCGGATCCGACCGGCTACGAAGCAGACGACAAGGATGTATATGAATATAATGATCTAGGTACGCACTACCAGGTCGGGCCGGAAGCTGAGCTTACTGTGAGCAACGCAGTGGTGCCAGTTGGCGAATTGGTAGAAATTTACCGCGTGTCGCCGGCCGAATATAACGAAGTGACGATTGAAGCTAAAAACAGTAACGGCGCGGTGGTAGATGACGTTGAAATCACGGAGATGATTGACGAATCTACTGGTGAAATTATTGGATACGCTTCGACGGAATCCGTGAATCGCAAAGAGATTGACGTAAAGAACAACAGCGGGCTCTCTGGGCACGTGACGATGAAGCCTTACACGGTGGAGGGCGACCTAGACGACAGAATCATGGTCGTGGGCGCGACTGATGAGGTTGACATTACCACGAAGAAGTGGAATGTGGCTTGGGCGCTATCCTCGGATAACGAGGACGTGGTGTCGGTGGATGCCGACGGCAAGACTTTGGTGGCGCAAGGCTCGGGCGAGGCGACTATCGCTGTAACTTTTGACGATAGCAACGAGACTACCCGTATATTTACGGTGCGTGTCTATGACCTGAACACCGACGAAGAAGTGGTTTTGATTAAGAAAAACAAAACTACTGATATCATCACTGATAGTAACTGGCGCACTGATGCTACTGTGACTGAAGGTGATGTGGAGTTAACCGACAATAGTGGTAGCTACACCATTAAGGGCTTGAATGCTGGGCTTTCGACAGTGGAATTTACGATTGACGTAAATGGTGATGGCGAAGCTGATGCCACCAAGAATGTGAAAGTCTATGTCTATGAAGTCAATGATAATGAAGTGGTGCTAGAGAAAGGTGAGAGTGTTAATGAGGATACGATTAATAGCATCTTCGTAAAGAACTCTGACGACGTAACGCTAAGTGTCAAAGAAAATACAGTTGATACTACTATCGTAGAAAATAACGGCTTGGCTTTGACTGCGGTAGGTGCGGGCGATACGGAAGTGGTTTACCGCATGGCAGTAGGCGACAAGCACGCTACGATGAAGCTGAAAGTCCATGTTTGGAGCTTTGTGACTGAGGGAATGGAAGATTATTACGACCTCGGAAATGCAAAGACCGAAATCGATGTGCCGTTTAGTGTGTATGACGAAAATGAGAATGCCGAGATTAGCTACACGATAAAGGATGCCAGTGGTGCGGATATTACGGACGCTGGGGATATAATCGTGGAGCAGGACGGCACTGAGTATTTAATTCGCTTGGCGAGTGGTGTACGCGGTGGTGAATACACGATTGAATTTACTGACACCTTTATGGGTGAAGTAAGAACGACTGCTTCTACTACGGTGCGCGTACATGAACTAACTGTAGATGGCGATGCGGAGCACTATATTGTGATGAGCCGCAACCAGTTCTCGCGTGATAATTATTATGACGTGACGGCGACTGGTAATTTCGCTGCTAATCGCGATATTACTGCGACGGTTGACGGTACGCCGGTCGGTGGAGTTACGGCAAGCTACCGCCACTGGGGAAACTGGAGAATTGCTGGCCGTGAAGCTGGTTCATTCAGCGTGACATTTAGTGACGGTTTTGCTGAGACGACTATTATGACCTACGTAATACAATTTACCTTTGGGCAAGATAGTTATCACGTGGGCGTGGATGAAGGTTACCAGTTTATCTATGCATATAATAAATACTGGCAAGAAGAGAATCGTGACAACGATTTGAAGAATACCAAACTTACCGTAGTGCGTGATGCAGACGGCGAGGTGGTCGCGGAAACCGAATATGATTACGGTATGCGCGAAATGAATGATAGTGATCGCTATAAGTTTGAATTCTGCAACGAAGAATCTGGGGACTGTCTAGAGGCAGGTAACTATACTATTTATTTCAATGCGTATGCTAACGGCGGAGCTCGTGCGACAAAGAGTGTACGCTTGCATCTCTATGAGATGGTAACACCAGAATATGATACGCGCTATGTCTATGTGGACGACGATTTTGAAATCGATGTTCATGACAAGAATGAGCGGGCGTTTATCCGTGCTGAGGTGGTTGATGGCGATACCGATGGTATCGGTTTCGAGAGCACTGGCTGGTTTAGCACCGACTATACCTCGCTAACCGCAGAAAAGCCGGGTGTATATACCGTGCGCTACTATGACTACATGGGTAACGGCGAACTTCTCGGTACTTGGGAAGTGCGCGTGGTGGTAGTGGAAGTTGAAAAAGAGACTTTACTGGTACGCAAGGGCGACACCTTTACTTTGACCGGCAGTAGTGCCTGGACTGCGGAACTGGCAGTTGATGACACGACGGGTGTTGATGACTTTGAATTTACGGATGGTGAAGCTGAAGTAGATTCGTCAGACATGGAACTAGGTGAACATTTATTTTACATCGGTCATGAATTTGACGAGTTTGATGACGGTCCGTTCCCGCCGCGAATGGACATCAAGGAGACTACGATCTATGTCTATGAAATTACGTCAGACGAAGAAGATGACCCAGAAGATGTGACTGGCTTTACTTTGCAGGATTTACTTGACACATTGACTGAGGAAGGCTTGGCAGATGATTTGTTAGAAAGTAACTTCTTCAGATTGATGATGTTAGCAGGTCGTGATGATGTACAAGCTCTATTTGGTGATAATTTCTTCGAGGCGTTCTTGACTTTGCGCGAACTTCGCAATGCGATTTTGGAGGGCGAGGAAATCTTGACTGAGGTTGAAGTGTATGAATATACTGAGGAAGAAGTTGAGGAATTTGTAAGCGAAGATTTGACTGAGCTGATGGCGTTCTATGGGCCAGATGGCGTGAAGTACTTTGATATTTCTGTCGTAATTAGAACGGAGTACGAAGTGATTGGCTATCTACATCAGTTGAACGATAATATTACGGTGTACGTAACCGATGCAGAAGAACCTGAAGCGGGATATGCTCGTGATTACATCGTAGCACGCAAGCACGGCGAAAACGAGCCAGAAGTGCTAGTGATGGGTGAAAATTGGTACATTGCGAATGGTAAACTATATATCGTTGCAAGTGAGTTTTCTACCTATGCAGTAGCATATGTGGATACCGTAATCCCAGCGGCTCCGGATACTGGTGCACTCGCGGTGGCAGCGCTTGAAGGCGAGTCGGCGGTGGTAGCTACGACAGCTGCGCTTGCTGCAGTGGCAGTGGCTACGGCGCTTGGCCTAGCTGGCGCGGTGGTATTTGCAAAGCGCAGATAGCTTCCGGTATCTTTAATAAAAATAACCCCTTTAACGGGGTTATTTTTTTGTGGGAAATTTGCGAAGCTTAAAATTGGCTGAAAAAACGCTTGCGTTTTGTATGCGAGGACGTTATAATGGTAGTAGATAAGTGGAGGAAAAAATGGTTAAATATAGGACGGCTTGTGCTTTGTCAGCATTGGCTTTAGTTGGAGCGACATCGATTGTTCCAGTGAATGTGTTCGCAGATACAAATCAGTATCAGGTTGACACGTTTGAGGAACTATTGGCGGCGTTTGGTGCGACGTGGGATAGCGACGAAGGCGAGATGGTTGTTACGCTCACAGGTGACATTGAACAGGCCTACGGTGAAGGCGACTATCTGAAGGTGAACGAAGGGTGGACTACGACGTTGGATTTGAATGGTTATACTTTGACACTGAGGAATGATGGGCCGCGAGGCTTGATTAATTATGGTTCTTTGATTATTACCGGAAATGGTACGATTACGGACACCACTGACGAATCTCAAAATGAGGCGTACGGATTGGTAGACAACTACGGTGGTACAGTGGTTGTGGAAAATGGTACTTTCATTGACTATGGTCAAGGTGGTGGTGCAGTGTTCAA
Organism: Candidatus Saccharimonadota bacterium; assembly: GCA_017512925.1. Lineage (GTDB taxonomy): Bacteria > Patescibacteriota > Saccharimonadia > Saccharimonadales > Saccharimonadaceae > Nanosyncoccus. The sequence goes on from JAFWEN010000003.1 coordinate 82,599, forward strand.
AAATCGAGCGCCGGGTAAAATGACGATTAATGGCGCAACCATTACGGCTTATGGCGAAGCGGGTGGAAATGCTTGCATCTACAGCGATAGTGAATTGACGGTAGCTGATGGTGTGAAGATGACGAATTACGGCACCGATGAAATGCATGATGGCTATTTTGGCGCGTATGCATTGATTATCGGCGGCGGAACAGCAACACTTGGCACAACGGTGGGCAACATTGACAATCCGGTGGAAGTTACTGGAAATCGTGGTGGTCTAGCCCTCAATAACGGTGCGGTGACGGTTAATAACGGTATTTATCGTGGCGGTAAATATTATGGTATCTGGATTACAAATGATGGCGATGCGTCACAGGTAGATATTAATTACGCTGATGCACACGGTAAAATCTATGGCGTGTATTCCACGGTAGATGATGGCAAACAAGATTTAAGCGATGTAGGGATTACGATTGCGGATGGTAAGTATTCTGGCGGTACAAAGGCTGCAGTGGCAATCAACGGCAGTCACTCTGAACATAGTTTTGGTATGTCAATCACTGGTGGTGAGTATTCGACTTCGCCGGATGCCTCGTATCTTGCGGAAAACCATGTAGTCTATGATATTGAGGATGAAACTTATCCATATGCTGTGGCAAAAGAAACGACTTATGGCGTAAGTGCCGAGCATGCAACGATTAGATATGGCAATCCGACAATAGTGAAGGTGGTGATTACCCCGGAGAAAGTGGGTGAACATGACAATCCATTTTCCGATTACACTGTTACGTCCGACAATGAGGCGATAAGCTACGATAAGACAACCGGTGAGGTTTCTACGACTAGTATTGCGGCAACGAGTGGCAATTTGACGTTTACTTTCCATGATGAGAGTACAAAGGTTGTAGAGGTGACCGTGGAAAAATTGTCCGGTGATGTGGAAGAAGAAGACGATATGCCGGAAGAAGAGGACGCAAAGACGATTCAGGGTGATGCGCAAGCGGTGATTGATGCGATTCTTGATGGTGAGACTGGCGAAATTGGCGGGTTCGAGTATGCTGAAGGCATAACGGCCGAGGACATCCTTGATGCGGTTGCAGATAGTGAGACAGTGATTACCACGGCGGTAGTGGCAAATGGTTTAGAGGATGTAACTGAGGAAGAAAAAGCAGCGATCGAAGAAGAAGTTGCAAACCAATTGCCAGAAGGTGCAGTGGTGGCTGGATACTTGGACATCAAGGTTAAATTAGTCGCTAGGAACGGTGAAGATAAATACACGCTTGGCTATCTATCTGAGCTGTCAGAGCCGGTGACTTTGACTGCGGCTTTGCCAGAGGGTTTGCCAGCGGTAGCAGAGGGTGTTAATCGTACTTATTATGTAGCTTGTTATCATGATGGTGAGGTAACATTGATTCCCGCCACGGATAATGGCGATGGCACGGTGTCGTTCTTGAATGGTAATTTCTCGACTTTTGCGATAGTCTACGAAGATACGGAGGAAGCTCCAGAAGAAGATACTCCGGAAGCACCAGAAACTGGTACGATTTCTCGTCAGGGCGCTTCGGCGATATTATCATCAATCGTGGTGGCGATGTTTGTCGGAATTATGACTACGGTGATTAGTTTTGCCTATATCATGAACAAGATTAGAAAATAAAAATATTTGAAAAATAGCGGGGAAGGTCAGAATAAGCTCGGCTTTTAACAGGTCGGGCTTATTTACTTCTTTGAAAAAGTATGGTATAATGGTACGGATATTAAAGTAAAGGAAGATATGAGTCGTATCGGAAAACAACCCATCGATATTCCGGCGGGAGTGACAATTACGGTCGGCGACAAAGAAATTACTGTCGCAGGCCCGAAGGGTCAACTCTTAGTTCCGGTTCAGCCACAGACCTCTACAAAGGTCGAAGGCACTCAGGTAATCGTCGCCCGTAAGGATGATGAGCCAAAATCTCGGGCCTGGCACGGTTTGCAGCGTGCATTGATTAATAACGCTGTAATTGGCGTGACCAAGGGTTACGAGAAAAAACTAGAAATTAACGGTGTAGGCTTCCGTCTATCAGGCGGTGGACAGCAGATTGAAATGGCACTCGGGTTTTCACATCCAGTGAAATACACGGCGCCAGAAGGTGTTCAGCTTACTACTAATAAAATGGAGATTACAGTCTCTGGCATTGATAAACAAAAGGTTGGTCAGGTGGCTGCTGAAATCCGCGCACTTAAAAAGCCAGAGCCATACAAGGGCAAAGGCATTAAGTATGTGGATGAAGTAATTATCCGCAAGGCTGGAAAGGCAGGGAAGAAATAATGAAAAGTGAATATAGAGCAGCACGTACTCGTGCAAAAATTCACGGCACGTCAGAGCGCCCGCGTCTTTCGGTGCATTTTAGCAATCTTCACATTACCGCTCAGGTGATTGATGACGATAAAAAGACTACGCTAGCTTATGCTACGACAGTTGGTGCTAAGATGACTGGCACAAAGACGGAAAAGGCCGCAAAGATTGGTGCAGAAATCGCCAAGAAGGCAAAGGCCGCGAAGGTGAAAAAGGTCGTGTTTGATCGCGGTTCTAAATTGTATGCAGGTAGGATGTCGGCACTCGCTGAAGCTGCCCGCAAGGAAGGATTGGAGTTCTAATATGGCAGATGCTGAGAAAAAAGCCCCAAGAGTGATTAACAAGTCTGGCACCCTCAAGATGGAAGATAAGGTGGCGGCTTCTAAGCAAGCTCGCGATATCTCTGGTCGCAGAATGGAGCGCCGGGGTCGTCGTGATCGCGTGAAGGCTGAGACGGGCCCGAAAGAATTTGATGAAATTACTATTGCGGTAGACCGCGTGTCGCGTACAGTGGCTGGTGGTCGTAGAATGCGTTTTAAGGCGCTCGTAGCAGTTGGTAATCATAAGAACAAAGTTGGTATCGGTGTGGCTAAGGGTAACGATGTTACTACAGCGGTAAATAAAGCTACTACTAAGGCGAAGAAAACCATGGTAACCTTTAATATGGATGGTGAGACGATTTGTCACGAGACCCGTACGAAGGTGACTGGGGCTGACGTGTTGATGAAACCGGCTGCGCCTGGTACAGGTATTATCGCTGGTGGTACGGTACGTTCAATCATGGGCTTAACTGGTGTGAAGAACTTGATTTCGAAGTCGCTTGGCTCGACAAACAAGGTAAACATTGCTTATGCAGTGATTGAAGGTTTGCGCGCGCAGGTGCCACGTAAAGAGTGGACGGGCGTGAAAGCGAAAAAGGAGACTAAGTAATGAAGTACAATGATTTAGAAGTCAACAAGAATACTCGTCCATCTCGTAAGGGTCGTGGTATTTCGGCTGGTCAGGGTAAAACTGCCGGTCGCGGTACTAAGGGTCAGAAGGCTCGTACTGGCCATCGCAAGATGCCAGCCGGGTTCATGGGTGGTCAGCGTGCAATTATGCAAGCTGTGCCAAAGCTCAAGGGTTTTAAGAGTTTTCATCCAAAGGCTGAAGTGGTCTACACTGATCGTTTGAATGAGCTAAAAGGCAAAGTAGATAATTATACTTTGGCAGAGGCGTCACTGATTTCTTCACCGTTTGTGAAGGTGAAAGTAATTACACGTGGTGAGCTTACTAGCAAGATTGATTTGGAGACACAATTTGCCTCTAAGTCTGCAGTTGAAGCTATCAAAAAGGCTGGCGGGTCATTTAAGAAGGTAGAAATCTTAAAGAAACCTGTAAAAAAGGCTGAATAATCTAGCGAAAAACTCCCTTCGGGGAGTTTTTTGTGCTATAATCGTATCATTATGGAAGAGATGGAGCTAAAAACAAGTGTCAAACAGCGTATATTGATTGGTGTGATTGCGGTGATAATGTTGGGGTCGGTAATTGCGTCTTATGCGGCGATAGTGATTAATGGGAATAAATCTGCATCTGGTGCCAGCGAAACTGGAGAAATTACCGATGCGAAAAAAGCCCAGTATGAAAATGAATATGCCGAAGCGGCGAAGAAATTTGCTACGGTGACGGAAGATGACTTTGCGCGATTTATTGCTTTCAAGGGCGAGATAAAATCCTATAACGAAACGGCGGCAAATTCTGGCGGGGTGGCGACGACGGATTTATTGAAGGGCGATGGGCGAAAGCTAAGTGCGGACAGTGCAGATTATCTAGCGTATTATGCGGGATGGTGTGCGGACGGAACGGTGTTCGATTCGTCGTTTGACAGTGATGACAACCCTAAAGCGTTTGCAAAGGCACTGGACGTGTCGATGGGAATGATAGAAGGTTGGAATCAGGGTGTAAGTGGTATGCGAATCGGAGGGGTACGCGAGATTACGGTGCCGGGTGAGCTGGCTTATGGCGATTCGATGGAAATCTGTGGTGGATATAATAAACCACTGAAGTTTTTGATTATGGCAGTAGAGAATGAAGAACCGTTGAAGTCTGCGGCGGCGGAAATAGACGAGGCTTTCATGAAAGTACAATATGCAGCGTACGGGATTGATTACGAGGAATTAAAGGCAAAGTAACGGTAACTCTTGCAAAATTGTGGCTGATATGGTATAATATATATTGAGCAGTGATTTTTGACTGCTTGTACCGATAGAAAGGGGTGTGGAAAAAAATGATTACTATCGGAAATTTTACGTTTAAAGTTTGGCAGGTTTGGTGTGTGCTCAGTGTGTTGTTGATGATTATGATTGGTCGACAAAGGTATACTTTGAGTGCGCATTTAAATGTGAAAAAACGTCTGCGGCGCATTTGGATAATAGTAGCAGCGCTCGTCTTTGCGATGATAGATGTTGCAGTGTTCTATTCGGAAGAAAAGGCGCTAGTACTTCAGCGTGTAGAAGAGTTCCGCGCGATGAATGCGTTAGGTTCGATGACTGCTGAGACTGTCCAGTGGATGTCGTTAGCACTTTTGCTGGCAGTTGCGTTTATTTGCTTGGTATTGGTTGCATTTATTGCGGCGAATATTAAAAAGAGCGCACTAAAAGAGAAGAGACGCACATTGCCGAGCATGAATGCCAAATAAAACGTATCTAACCCCCGGAAACGGGGGTTAATCATGTCTACAAAGTAATGTTTAAAGTTGCCAAGATTGGTAATACATTATTTCCGGACGACTAAGTATTTTATTTGCCTCAACTTTGAGTTGGGGCATTTTTTATGGAAAATGCTTGTTGTTTTTATTGAAGTTATGCTATAATTGGCGTATGAAGGTAAAACATTCGCTAATATTATTTGGAATAGCTCTTGGGGGATTAATGATACGGGAGGGTGCTTCGGCTTTGGATTGGCAAGACGAAGTAAATGTGCAATTTACGTTTAATTCGGCGTTGACAGTTACTTTGTCACGAGAGCAGCTTTTGATTAATGAATTGTCGCCAGATGGGGCGGATAATAGTAATGAAATTGACATTACGGTGACGACTAATAATGTTTCTGGGTATAAGTTGTTCGCTACGGTGGGTGATGCACAGCACAATTACCGTACTTTGTTGCATACGAATGGCACGAATAACTTTGCGAGCTTGGATGTAGGATCTAGTGTGAGCTCGTTCCCGGCTGGTAGTAATACGTGGGGCTATTCCACGGATTCCGGTTCGACTTATTCTGGGTTGCCACTTTATAGCGACACTACTAATAGTGCGATGTTAAATTCTTCTGCGGTGGCGACGACGCAAGTGACGCCTTTCTTGATTGGTGCGCGAGCTACCGCGGAGCAGGTGTCTGGTAGTTATACCAATGTGATTAATTTTACGGCGGTGACAAACGTGAATCCAGAACGGATAAATTTGCAAGATTTGGCAACGCCGAGCGTGGCGACGACTTATTGTACAACCGCGACGCCAACGACGGTGTATGATGTGCGTGATGGTTTGGAGTATAAAATTCAGAAGTTAGCAGATGGGAATTGTTGGATGCTGGATAATTTGCGGCTAGATTTAACTGCGGTTAGTTTGGCTAGTTTGAAAGGCAATACGAATGCCAGTGACGACACGTTGACCTACCTAAAAAATGGTAGTGGTACTGGACAGTATCCTGCTTCTGGCGTGGTAGCTAAAACTGCGACAGGCGGAAGCTGGGCGGATTCGATGGTCTTGCCGTATATCGCCACTTCTGGCACTGATAACAGCGGCTGGAATAAGGAAATGACTACTACTTCGTATGGCTCTGGTTCTGGTAAGATAGGCGTATATTATAATTACTGTGCGGCGACGGCAGGTTCGTATTGCTATGCAGACAATGCGAGTACGGATGATGCGGAGGAAGACATTTGTCCGACTGGTTGGAGATTGCCGACTGGCGGCAGTACTGGTGAATATCAGGCTCTTTACACGGCTTATAGTAGCGATGCGACGAATTTCCGCACTGCGTTTTCGGCTTCGCTGGCAGGTGATTTCTATACTGCGGTGGCGAGTGGTCAAGGCACGGATGGATATTTCTGGACATCTACTTATGATGAGAGTAATGATGATTTCTATGTACTTAGCGTAAATGCTTCTACCGTGAACACTGCGGCTGATTATAGCCGTGATTACGGAAACTCTATTCGTTGTGTACTGAAGTAGTATGGTATAATTGGGGGTATGGAAAAGACTTTCTTCTTTTATGATTTGGAGACGAGCGGACTAAACCAGCGGTTTGATCGGATAATGCAGTTTGCGGGACAGCGGACTACGCTAGAGCTTGTACCAATTGGTGAGCCGGTGGACATCCTGGTAAAGATGACGCCAGATGCGTTGCCGAGTCCGCAAGCGATTGGCGTGACGAAAATTACGCCACAGAAGACCTTGGAAGACGGAATGAATGAGGCGGAGTTTTGCCGTTTTGTGACGGAGGAAATTTTCACGCCGGGCACGATTGCGGTGGGATACAATACGGTGCGATTTGACGATGAATTTATGCGGGCGACGTTGTGGCGAAATTTTTATGATCCATATGAGTGGGAATGGAAAGACGGGCGAAGCCGGTGGGATATATTAGACGTGGTGCGCTTGACACGGGCGCTCAGACCAGAGGGAATTAACTGGCCGGTGACGGAGAGCGGTAAGTCTACGAATAGATTGGAATTGATTACAAAATTGAATGGGCTAAAACATGAGCACGCACATGATGCGCTGTCGGACGTGTATGCAACGATTGCGGTGGCACGGCTAATTCGTGAGAAGCAACCGGATTTGTTTAACTTTTTACTAAGGATGCGAGATAAACGTGAGGTACAGAAGCTGATTAACCTTGATGATAAAAAACCGTTTGTGTACGCTAGTGGGCGGTATGCAAGTGAGCATGAAAAGACCACGGTGGTGGTGCCGCTCTCGGCTGGGAGGCATGGGAATGTGCTTGTATATGACCTGAGGTATAATGTAGAAGATATCTTGAACAATGAAAATCAGTTTCCGGTAGTGAAGGAGCTGTGCTATAATAAATGTCCAGCGGTAGCGCCGCTTGGAGTGCTGGAAAAGGCGGATGGGTGGAAGAAGATTGGTTTGACGCCAGAGTTGGTGAGCGAAAATTTGCGTGTGCTGCTAAAACATCCGGAATTTGCAGAACAGATGCGAACATTTTACGAAAATCGGCCAGAGTTTCCGCCGGCAGAAGAACCTGAGGGGGCGATTTATGAAGGGTTTTTGAACGATGGTGATCGCGTAAAAGTAATGGCGGTGCGAAATGCGGATGAAAATAAATTGGCAGATTTTCATCCGGATTTTTATGACCCGAGATTGCCGGAGCTACTACTACACTATAAAGGACGAAATTATCCGCAGGCTTTGGATGAAAAAGAAACAGAAAAATGGGAAGAATATCGTCGGGCGAGGCTGGAAAAACAAGCGCCGAAATTCATGGAAGAATTGGAAAAATTATATATGCAGGATGAGTTTGTGGCCGAAGAACTAAGGCTGTATTTTGAAAGCTTGCAGAGCTACGAGTAATAATTTTTGTTATTTTGATTAAGCTTATGCTATAATATCATTATGGACAATAATAAAGTAATGATTGTCGGGACGGGGAATGTTGGCGCGAGCATTGCGTATGCGCTAATTAACCAGCGGACGGCGGTGAACGAAATTGTATTAACTGATATTATCGCAAAAGACGCTGAAGGCGAAGCGATGGATCTTAGAGACGCGTTGGCGGTAGCGCCGAGTTATGTAAAGATTAAAAATGGTACTTACAAAGATGCGCGTGATTGTGATGTGGTGGTGATTACGGCGGGTGCGGCGCAAAAGCCGGGCGAGACGCGGATGCAGCTTCTAAAAAAGAATGTGAATATTTTGAAGGGTATGATCGATCAAATCATGGGCAGCGGATTCGATGGTATTTTTCTAATTGTGACAAATCCGATGGACGTGTTGACGTATTTTGCCTGTAAGTTTTCGGGATTACCGACGGAGCGGGTGATTGGCTCTGGTACAGTGCTGGATTCGGCAAGACTTCGCCAGAGGTTGGCGGGGTATTTGAATGTAAACCCAAAATCCGTACACGCTTATCAAGTGGGCGAGCATGGCGATAGCGAAGTTTCACTCTTCTCGTTAGCAGATGTGGGCGGACAGAAGGTAAATGACATGCTTTCGCGTGAGGTGTTAGCAGGGATTTCTGACTATGTGAAGAACGAAGCATACGATATTATTGAAAAGAAGGGCTCTACACATTATGGAATTGCGACTTGTGTGGCACAGATTTTGAATTCGATTTTGAACGACGAAATGCGAGTATTGCCAGTGTCATCTTATGATGGATTTTCTGGTACGTGTTTTGGCTGGCCATCTGTGGTGGGGCGAGAAGGCGTGGTGCGTCGCTTAGACATTAAGATTAACGAGCAAGAAGGTATTGAACTGCAAAAGTCAATTAATGTTTTACAGAAAGCAATAAAGTCTGTTAAAATAAAAGCATGAGACTTGCGGGAAAATTAGGCGCGGTTATCTTGGGGGTCTGGGGGTTAGCGTTTGTGTTGGTGACTGGTGATGGTGTGGCGTCGGCTGCCAGTGTGGATAATTTTTATTTTAGTGATTTTACGGCAGATTATTATTTGACGCGGGACGTGGAGGGGATTTCTCATCTCAAGGTGAGGGAGATGTTGACGGCAGAGTTTCCGACTTATAATCAAAATAAGGGAATCTGTCGGAAGATACCAACTACGAATAACGGTGGTAAAAATGTAACCATGACACATCTTGGTAAGACAGATATTACGCTACTGAGGAATGGTAAGCCTGAGCCAATTTACAGTATCGAAAAGTACGCAAATCATTTTGAAGTATGTACGGGAAATGATGACTATGTGAAGGGTACGCAGATTTATACGCTGGAATATGAATTTGAAAAAGTAGTGACGGATTTTGAAAAATATCAGGAATTATATTGGGATACAAATGGAAATGGTTGGTATCAGAGATTCGATAAGTTGACGGCACGAGTGCATTTTGCGGATGAAGCGACGCGGGAGGCGTATGATGGCAAGAAATGGTGCTATGTGGGGGCTTATGGCCAGAGTGGGCAAGAGCGATGCGCGATCACGGAGATAGAAGACGGTTTGCAATTTACGACGACGGCGCTTAAAACTAGCGAGAATCTGACATTTGACGTGCAGTTTAAGCCCGGGTCGTTTGTGGTGCCAGAGCCAGAGACGGATTATCGGCCAGTGCTATTTTTGGTGGGGATGGTGATTGTGTATATAGTTTTGTTCTTACTATTTCCATTTCGCAAATTTATGGCGGCAAAAGAGAAAAGACAGTATTATAAGGGTATGTTTATAAAGCCAGAATATCAACCGTCTAAGGAATATGGTTTGGCGGAGATGGCGGAGAATTATATTGGCAAGAAAGAGGGGTATAGAACGGCGCTACTTTTAAAGATGGCAATTGAGAAAAAGATTACATTAAAAAAGCAGGAAAAAGAAGGTTTATTTGGTAAAACAAGTTGGACTATTATAATAAATGATTTGGCTGGAGTAGAAAAACAGGAAGAGCTTTTGCTGAGGATATTGAAGGGCGGAGATATGTTGGAAGCGGGCGATGAATTCGAAGTGAAGAGCCATAAGGCGACGCCTACGCTTGCTGGTATGAGCAGAAGAATCGATACGACTACGACCGGGCAATTAAAAAGTGACGGCTTGGTGGAAAGCAATTATGTAGCTGGCGGTAGCTATGCTGGTAGCGCGGTGGTTTATGCGGTGAGTGGCGTAATGGTTGGTGGAATGGTTTGGGCATTTTTGGTGCTTTATGTCATTGGGACAATTTTTGAAACAGGAGACGGACAGCTCGCAGGGAGTTTTTTCCTGATAGGTGGTGTAATTAGCGCTATATTTGTAACCGCTTGGATGGTGCTTTCTGGTAAGACGAAAATTTATGAGGTTCATACGATGAAAGGGTTAAAAGCGTCGCGTTATATGGATGGATTAAAAATGTATATCGAGATGGCGGAAGCGGAGCGGATGAAACTATTACAAAGTGTAGAGGGCGTTGATGTTTCTCCCGAAGGAATTGTGAGATTGTACGAGAAATTATTGCCGTATGCGGCGGTGTTTGGTCTGGAAGATAGCTGGAGAGAAGAGATGGAGCAATATTGTCGGACAGTGGAGATAGAGCCGGATTATAATTTGACGATGTACGATATGATAGCAGCGAGTCGCTTAATGACAAATACGGTAAGGAGCTCTTCGGCTTATTCTTCCAGTGGTTCAATCGGCGGAGGAGGTGGATTTTCGTCTGGATTCTCCGGTGGTGGTGGGGGTGGATTCTCCGGCGGGGGCGGCGGTGGCGGAGGGGGATCCGGCAGATGAGATTTTTCGTTGAAAAAAATTAGAGAATAATATATAATATATGGTAAGTAATATAGTTATGCTAAGGAAATAAAGTAAAATGGAACCAAACAACACAACACCAAATCCTGCGCCGGTTAGTTCAGTGCCACCAATGCCGGCTGAACCAGCAGCGTCTTCAGCTCCAGCGGCACCTGAAGCACCGATTGCTCCAGTGACGCCGACTGAGCCGGTAACACCAGCAGCGCCAGTTGCGCCGACCACGCCAGTGATGCCAACACCAGTAAATCCGGTTTATCAGCCTGGTAGTGGATTGGTGGGTGCAACTACTCCGATTACGATGCCGGAACAGCCAAAGGCGCCGGATCCGGTTGAAGAAGAATTAAAAGCTCCGTTTAAGGCAGCAGCGCCAGCGCCAGGTTCGATTGGTAGTGCGGTGTCTGGACCTCAGTCACAAACTCCGAATGTTTCGTTTAACGATCCAGCCGCAGTGGACAACATGAAATCGATGGCTTCAGACCCAGCATCGGCTGGCAAGAAGAAAATGAATCGTAAGACCTTGATTATTCTTTGTGCAGTGGCGGGTATTGTGGTTTTGGCGCTCGCGATGGTGTTGATTTTGCAGCTAACCGGTGCGTTTTAGTTTTCTGTAACAGATAGACACTAGATATGGCACACCAGATATGGTGTGCCTTTGCTTTTATTCGAAAAGTATTGTAAAATATAGAGTATGAAGAAGATTTATATTACTACTGCAATTCCTTATGTAAATGGGGCGCCGCACATTGGACATGCGATGGATTATTGCTTGGCGGATGTATATGCGCGATATGAGAAGTTAAGAGGCAATGAAGTACGTTTGCAGGCCGGGACTGATGAACATGGCAATAAAATTTTTCAGAAGGCACAAGAGTTGGGCGTGCCAGTAGATGAGTATGTGAGTGAGAATGCGGAGAAATTCAAGGATTTTATTCATAAGCTAGGTGCGTCCTATACGGATTTTGTGCGGACGACTGACGTGGCGCATGAAAAACGTTGCCAAGAAATATGGCTAAAGTTACGTGATTATATTTATTTAGCGAAATATGAAGGATGGTATTGCTCTGGGTGTGAGAGATTTATTACTGAGAAAGAATATGAAGAAAATGGTGGAGTTTGTCCAGACCACCAAAAACCGTATGAGCGACTAAAAGAAGAAAATTATTATTTTAGGATTAGCGATTTCAAAGAGCGAATCCGCGCGGCAATCGAGTCTGGTGAGATGAAGATCTTGCCAGAGTTTAGGAAAAAGGAAGTTTTGAGACTACTAGAGAGTTCGCCGGATGTATCTGTGTCGCGGCCAAAGTCGCAACTGACATGGGGCGTGCAAGTACCGGACGACGAATCACAGGTGATGTACGTGTGGATTGATGCGCTGGCAAATTATATTACGGTGTTGGGATACCCAGAGAAGGATATTTCGGAGTGGTGGCCAGCTCGGGCGCAATTTGTAGGAAAAGATATTTTGAGATTTCATGCGATTATTTGGCCAGCGATGCTGATGGGGTTGGGGCTGCCTTTGCCAAAAAATATTATTTCGCACGGGATGATTTTGGCGAATGGACAGAAAATGTCTAAGTCGATCGGAAATGTGGTTTCGCCGGTGGAAGTTTTGGAAAAACACGGACTGGATGCTTTTCGCTATTTCTTCTTGCGCCATATAGATACTTTTGCAGACTCGGATTTTACGTGGGAAAAGTTTGAGGATGCATATAATAATGAACTAGCAAATGATTTAGGAAATCTGGTACAAAGGTTGGCGACGCTGGCAAAGAAAAATAATATTACGCTGGGCGAAACTGGCGCGATTAAGTTGCCGAATGAATATTGCGAGTTGATGGATAAGTTTGAGTTTTCTAAGGCGTTTGATTTTGCGTGGGAAAGAATCCAGGGATTAAACCGGAAGATAGATGAGGCTAAGCCTTGGAGTTTGGCGAAAGGGGGTAAAACTGAGGAGTTAAATTCGTGCATGGTAGGTTTGATTTATGGGCTACTGGAAGCAAATGAGATGCTCAGGCCGTTTTTGCCGGAGGCGGCGGAAAAGATTGCGGCGGTGTTTACGGACCCGATTGAACCGGGCGAACCACTGTTTCCGAAGAGCAGATAAAAAAATATCCCCTTTCGGGGATATTTTTTACTCTTCGGAGCTGAGCTTTGCGGTGAAGTCGGAAATGTAGAATCCGATGACGCCGCCAATCATTGGTAAGATTGCGTAAGCTGAGAGAGCTTGGCAAATGCCGCCGATGATTTGCCCGAAATCGTCGCCAGAAGCTGGGAAGATTTGGAACATTAATGCACTAGCTGGGTTGAAGATGAAGTTGTTGCTGAGGCCAAGGAAGGCGGCAGAAACAACGTAGCCGATTACTACAGCGAAGGCGATACCGCCAGCTACGACAGCCGCAAAGGTAAAGACGCTACGCTTGTATTTAATGGCGCGAGCATAGAAGAACGCAATAACGATTGCGCCAAAGAGCTCAATCATCGCAACGATCCAGAACTTGCCTTCGGCAATTTCGGCCATCTTAGTGATATCATAAGCACTGTCGCCGCCGGCGAGGTGGAATGAATTAAAGATGAGCCAGCCAAGCCAGGCACCAATAATCTCAGCGATGATGTACATGACGCCGCGAATGGCTGAAATGCGGCGAGTGGCCATCATGCCAATTGTGACGATTGGGTTAAGACAGGCGCCAGAAAATGCATAGACACCGATGAAAATTGCGATTAAAGCAAATGAATAGGTGGCAATGCTGGCAATCCCCATGAGCGAAAGTGCAAATAGGAGCAAAGTAATAAGCAGGGTGCCGATAACTTCGCCGAGCAATGCGCCGTAGAATTTATGATTTTTGAAGATAGTCAAAATGCTTTCTTTCTCTTCGTATTTTTTGGAGAAGAAACCAGCAAAGCAAGATTTATTGCTGCTAGTAATGACTTCTTTTTTCTCCACCGTGTTGGTCTTTGGGGCCTCGGACACTGGTTTGTCAACAGTCTTCGTGGCAGTTTTCGGTTTCGTCGCCTTGGACTTGTTCGCAGTTTTTGACGACTTTGGCTTCTTTGTTGCCATTTTCCTCCTTTAATTATATTCTGTTCTATTATACCATACTTTTTGTATGATATAATAAAAAAATGGCAGTAATTGTAAATAAAGAAGATGACAAAAATGCAGATTTAACGCGGAGAATTAGTGCGGATTTGCGTGAAAAAATGGAAGAAAGTGCAAGGATTGGTAACGCGGACCCAGATCTCGCGGATGATTCGGAATACGTGAAGGATTTTAGCAAGACGGGTAGGTTTGCTTGGATTTGGCTAGTGATAGCAGTAGTGGCGATTGTGATAATTGTCGCGATTTCTTTGAATAAATAGTATACGAGCGCTCGTAAACGGAATGTGTGCTATAATATATAGTAATTATGGAAGAGTTGGAGAAGTTAAAACAAGAACTAAAAAGTTTGAATGCCGAGTACGCCAAAATGAAGGATGTGGCGGCAGAAAAACGAGCGGAGTTTGGTCGGGAGCTGAATGCAAAGAAGACGGCGATTTTGGAGAAAATTGCAAGGGCTGAGGAAGCATTACTCGATGCGGACGTAGAACCGTTAGATATTACTGCGCCGTGTGCGCCGAACGAAAAATTGCCAGAAGTCTATTCGGTATTCCAGGGTTCACGTCATCCGTTGATGACGGAACTAGACCGAGTGGTAGAGATTTACCAATCAATGGGGTTCGATGTGATGGAATCGCGGCAGCTAGACGATGAATTTCATATGTTTGATTCGCTGAACTTTGCTAAGGAGCATCCGGCGCGGGATGGTTATGATACTTTTCGCACAGAGGAAGGTCTAATTCCGCCAGCACATACTTCTACGATGCAAAATCGGGTGCTGGAGGCATATAAAAACCGTTTGGAAGAGGGTGGCGAAATTGCAGTGGTAGTGCCAGGGCGAGTGTATCGCAATGAAGATGTAGATGCTACGCACGAGCATACTTTTTATCAGTGTGAGGGTGTTTATGTATCTAAAACTTGCACGATGGGCGATATGTTGGGGATTTTGCGGGAGTTTTTTGAAAAGTATTATGAGCAAAAGTTGAATATTCGGACACAGCCGGGGTATTTTCCGTTTACAGAACCATCGCTCGAGTTTATGATTGAAAAACCGAAGGCGTTAGGCGGAAAGAAGGGCGACTTTTTGGAGATGCTAGGATGTGGGATGATTCACCCGAATGTTTTGAAAATGGCTGGAATTGATCCATATGAATATCACGGGTTCGCGTGGGGTGGTGGAATTGATCGGTTGGTGATGTTACGCTATGGATTGAAGGATGTGCGCTATTTTGAAAGCGGTAATTTAAACTTTTTGAGGGAGTTTTAAGATGAAAATAAGTTTGAATTGGTTAAAAAAATACGTGAAAGTGCCGGTGACAGATGAAGAGCTGGTAAGGTTGATTGGCGCGCGACTAGTAGAGGTAGAGGGCGTAATAGATGAGACGCACAAATATGACAGTATATATATAGTGCGAGTGGAATCTTGTGAAAAGATTCCGGAGACGCATCTTTCGCTGTGTCAGATTAACTGTGGCAAGTCTGAATTGGTGCAGGTGGTGTGTGGGGCGCCGAATGTGCGCGAAGGGATGCTGGCGGTGTGGATTGCGCCTGGTGCTACGGTGCCAGCGTCGGTAAAAGAAGATGCGCCGTTTGTGATTGGCAAGCGAAAAATGCGTGGGTATGAGTCTTGTGGGATGTTGGCTGGTGCGGATGAGTTGGATTTTGGTGATGATCATTCGGGGATTGTAGAGATTGATCCGGCGGAAGCGAAGCCGGGGGATTTACTGGCGGACGTGTTTGAGCTTAATGATAAAATATTAGACATTGAAAATAAGTCGCTTACGCATCGGCCGGATTGTTTTGGGATAATTGGGTTTGCGCGCGAAGTGGCTGGAATATTAAATATTGACTATTGTCATAATGATGTTCTGGATAGTGATTTAAAAGTTGATAATAATATTAGCATTAAAATTGAAGAAGATGGCATTTGCGAAAGATATTCTGCGATTATTTTGGAAAAACATGGGGAGCTTCGCAAAAAGTATTTGACGTGGGCGGATACGGTGCTGAGTAAGTCTGGTATGCGACCGATTGAGCCGATCGTAGACGTGACGAATTATTTGATGCTACTGACCGGGCAGCCACTACATGCGTTTGACTATGATAAATTTGTGAAAGTGGGGAAGACGGAAAAACCGGAAGTTAATGTGAGATTGGCACGCAAAAATGAGAAATTAGTTCTGCTGGATGGTAAGGAAATTAAGTTAATGCCGACGGATATTGTGATTTGTAGTGGCGATACGCCGGTGGCGCTGGCTGGCGCAATGGGTGGGGCATCCACGGCGATTGATGAAAATACGCGGAACATTATTATTGAGAGTGCTACTTTTAGCCTTTATAATTTACGCAAAACTCAGATGGAACATGGGATTTTTTCGGAAGCAATTACGAGATTTACGAAGGGGTTGCCGGCGTATCAGACTTTGGCGGTGGCGGAAGAATGTGCAGAAATGCTGGCGGATGGGTTTAAAGTTGCGAGTGTAGCGGATGAGTATCCAAATCCGGAAAAACAGAGTGTTGTAAAAATTACAACAGATGAGATAAATGGGTTGCTGGGGACTGAATATTCTGCAGGACAGATGGTGAAGACTTTAGAAAACGTAGGGTTTGAAGTCAAAAAATCTGGAAATGAGCTGAACGTGACGGCACCGGCGTGGCGGAAGGATATTCATATTAAGGAAGATATCATTGAAGAGATCGGGCGGCTAAATGGATACGATAATATTTTGCCGACTTTGCCAAAGCATGGTACGCCAAACCAAAACAAGATGTTTGCGCTAAAGAAAGATGTGCGTGACATTTTGGCGAAGTTTGGCGCGAATGAGACATTGACTTATAGTTTCGTGAGCGGAAATTTACTAGAAAAGGCGGGGCTAAACCCAAAAAATTCTTACCGGATAGTAAATTCTATTTCGCCGGAACTGCAATACGTGAGGCAGTCTATCGTGCCGAGTT
The DNA here is from genome assembly GCA_017512925.1 of Candidatus Saccharimonadota bacterium. GTDB lineage: Bacteria > Patescibacteriota > Saccharimonadia > Saccharimonadales > Saccharimonadaceae > Nanosyncoccus. The sequence continues at coordinate 99,420 of JAFWEN010000003.1, forward strand.
TGTTGGATAAGGCATTTGTAAATCAGAAATTACCGGTGGATAAGTTTGCGTTGTTTGAGATGAATAAAGTTTACCGGAAGGAGTGGGGACTGAACGAAGAGAATGTGCCGGTGGAAAAAAATAATCTTGGATTTGTAATTGCAGAACGCAAGAATCAGGGGACGGCGTATTATGCGGCGAAATATTATGTAACTAAATTATTAGAAGAATATAATATCGAGGTGGAGTTTTTGCCAATAAAAATAGATAGTCCGGCTAATATGTTCTTCGAGAAAAAACGTGGTGCAGAGATTTGGTCTGGTAATGTGCTGATTGGTTTTGTGGGAGAGTTTAAGAACTCTGTGAAACATAATTTCAAACTAGCAGACTATTTGGCTGGGTTTGAAATTAATTTGGATGTGGTGAAAGAGCTACGGAAAAATAAGGCCGTAAGTAGTGATTTTGAAATTAAGAAAAAAGAAGATGTAACAATCGCCACCACAAAGACTTATGCAGAAGTTTTGGCAGAGCTCATGAAGAAAAATCCGGAAGCAGAGATCACGCCGCTGGGGATTTACCAGCCATACGATAGCGAAACTAAAAATATGACTTTTCATTTGGAATATAAATAGTTTTACATATAAAAAACTTATGCTATAATTGAGTTTATGATACTCTTAGATAGTGTGAGTAAAAAATATCCGGGTGATGAAGATCCGGCTTTGGACTCCGTGTCGCTACATATTGAACCGAATGAGTTCGTTTTCTTGGTGGGGAAGTCTGGTGCAGGTAAGTCTACTTTGATGAAGATGATAACAAAAGAGGAGACTCCGGATTCTGGTAAGATTATTATCGGTGGGATTGATCTTGATTATGTGAAGAAACGTCATATTCCTGGCTATAGAAGGCGACTGGGCGTGGTGTTCCAAGATTTTAAGCTTTTGCCACGGAGAACGGTGTATGAGAACGTAGCTTTTGCACTAGAAATCGTGGGGATGAGTAACAAGGAAATTCGCAAGACGGTGCCAAAAGTGTTGGAACTAGTGGATTTGTTAGATCAGGCAAAGAAGTTTCCGGATCAGCTGTCTGGCGGGCAACAACAGCGGGTATCCATTGCGCGTTCGATTGCAAGGCAGCCAAAAATCTTGATTGCGGATGAGCCGACGGCGAATTTGGACAAGCTAACCACGGAAGAAATTATTGGGCTACTTAAGAAGATTAATGATTTTGGTACGACGATTTTTGTGACGACGCACAACGAAAATATCGTGAATAATTTGCAAAAACGAGTGATTACGATGAAAGGCGGGAAAATCGTGGATGACCAAAAAAATAATGGTGTCTATAAGTTGGACGAAACGGCTCAGCCGGCGACTTCAAGGCGGGTGGTGCAAACGCCGGGGCATGCCCTGAAACATAGGAGGGTGATACAATGACGAAAAACGAAAAAGATTTAAAGAAGGCGGCAAAACGTGGCTTGAAGACGATGCGCAAGACTAAGGCGCGTCATCCTATTCGCGAGGAAAGTCGCATTATTAAATATGGTACGAGTGGTTTTGCGCGTAACATTTGGCTTTCTACGGCAGCAACAGTGGTGATGGCAATTACGCTGATAATTTTGTTCGTGACGGTGGTAGCAAGTGTGATTTTGACTAATACGGCGGATTTGATGCGTGATAAGATTGATATTACGATTTATCTGAAGCCGAATACTTCGGAAGAAAAACTGCAAGAATTAAATGAGATTATTTCTAAGGATAGTAATATTAAAAGCGTGGTAGTATCTACTTCGGAACAGGAATATGAAAAGTTCTTGGCGGAGAATGCAGAGAGTGATGAAATTATCAATGTGTTAGATGATGAAATGCGAACACTGATGATTTCGAAGATGCAGGCGACGATGAGAATCAAAGTCTACAACGTGGACAATTTGGACAGCATTAAGAATTTGGTGGAGACTGACGCAACGTTTAATAAATATATTGACGAGGAGAAGGCTCCGACTTATGATGTGAACCAAGTAGAGATCGCGACGATTACGTCTTGGGCGCGGATTGCACGGACGGGCGGTATAATACTTGCGGCGGTGTTCTTGGTGATTTCAATTTTGATTATATTTAGTACGATTCGGATGGCGATTTTCTCGCGTAGGGATGAGATATATATGATGAAGCTAGTTGGGGCGGATAAGAATTTTATTCGTGGGCCGTTTTTAGTGGAAGCGGAAATTTGTGGAATTGTGGCGGGGATTATCGCAGCGACAGTGAGCTATTTTGGATTTATGTTTATCTCGCCGAAACTAGCTGGATACGGAATTAATGTAGATAGTATAGATAGTATTTTGAAATCTAATCAATTGATATTAGTGTATTTAGTATTTATTGCGGCTGGCGTGATTATTGGTCGGGTGTCTTCGTGGTTGGCGGTGGCAAAGTATCTACATAAAGCAAATTAAGCGTAAAAAGTTTGACATTTTGTAAAAGGCGTGCCATAATGGTATTATGGTTAAGCTTGCAAAAATAAAAAGTAAAATAATTATAATATTGGCGGGGCTTTTGGTAGTGCCATCATTGATTGGTGTGTTTTTGAACCGTGAGGTGTCTGGAATTTCTTTGGCGTGTCGGAATAGTCCAGAATGTATGGAGGCAGTAGAAAAAGAACGACAGGCAAATCAAAGTGCGGCGGCGGCGAATAGTTCGGCGGATTTGTTGCAGAAAAAAGTGCAGGAGCTCAATGTGGAAATTGCTGGTAGAGAGCTGGAGATTGCTGAAACGCAGGCGCAAGTAGATGATTTGGAAAAACAGATAAAAGAGACTGAGAAGAAACTAAAAGATGAGCAAGAGGCTCTGACGGAGCTTTTGGTGGATATGCATTTCGAGGGTGATGCAGAGCCAATTACAATTTTGGCGGGGTCTAGTTCAATTTCGGATCTAGCAGAAAAACAAGCGCGTGGTGAGGTGGTAAAACAGCAGATTAGTGCGACGGCACAGAAAGTGAAGGCGGCAAAACAGAAACTTGAAGATGACAAGGCTAAGGTTGAAGAACTATTGACGCAACAGAAAGCGGCGAAGGAAGAGTTGGTGGCGAAGCGTGCGGAGCAACAAGAGCTAGTCGAAAAGTATCAAAATGATGCGGCGGCTTATGCGAGAGTGGCAGAAGAGGCTAAGGAAGCACAACGCGCGGCAGAGAAGGCGGAACAGGAAGCTCATCCGGAGCGATATTCTGGTAGCATGTATAGTGGCGTGAATACTTATCCGTGGCAAGAGGATTGCCCGCATCGTCAAGATGACTACGGCACAATTTGGAATGGTTATTATATTGGCGGGTATGTATGCGAATGTGTGAGTTATGCTGGTTGGAAGGCTTATGAAGCGTTTGGCAAAGTGATTGCATGGGGGAATGCCTATAGCTGGGATGATAGGGCCAGGGCGTATGGTTATCGGGTGGATCACGAGCCGGAGGCGGATTCAATTGGACAAATTGATGGTGGAGCGTATGGACACGTGTTTTGGGTGGAGAGTGTAAATGCGGATGGTTCAATTAACGTGACAGAATATAATAATGCGTATGCAACGAAACTTTATAGTGGTAGTTTCCACTATGGTGACTTTGGAGCGCGTACGATTTCGGCTGGTGAAGTGTGGCAGTATAATTATATTCATTTGAGATAATCTTAAAAGAACCTAAAAATGAAGCGGAACTAAAGTTTCGTTTCATTTTTTAATGATGATTTATGCTATAATGATTAGTATGAGCGAAAAGAAAGAGTGGAAAGAAAAAAAAGTTAGTCTTGGCAATGCGATTATTATCGCTGTGGTGCTGGCGATAGTCGGAGGCATAATTGGTGCAAATTGGAATAATTTGACGCGGGGATTTTCGCCGTATTTAGGTTTGGGGCAAGCAACTTCGGATATGGATTGGTCGTCACTAGATGAGGTGTATGCGAAGGTCGCAAGTACTTATAATGGTGAGATTTCAAAGGAAAAGGTAATTGATGGTGCGAAAAAAGGTTTGGTGGCGGCGCTAGGTGATGTATATACGACTTATATGAATTCGGAAGATAGTGCGGATTTTTATGACGATTTGCATGGTAATGTGGGGTCAGGAATTGGCGTGGAAATGGGAATGCGAGATGGCTATGTTAGAGTTTTAAGAGTGCTGCCAGATAACCCAGCATTGAAGGCGGGGATAATGATAGGTGACATTATTTATAAGGTAGACGGTGAGGAAGTTTATACGTTATCGTCGGAAGAAATTGCAAAGAAAGTGCGAGGTGAGGCTGGAAGTGAGGTGACGGTGACGGTGGTGCGCGATGGTAAGGAAATGGATTTTAAGATGAAACGCGAGAAAATCAATAACGTGTCGGCGTATGTGAATTATGATGGAAACACGGCGATTGTAACGGTGACGCGGTTTGATGAAGACACTGGCAAAGAAGTCCAAAAAATGGCGAAAGAATTTGGCGATAAGGGCGTAAACAAAGTAATCCTGGATTTACGTGGTAATGGCGGTGGTTATGTGGCGGCGGCGCAAGATTTGTTGAGCCTGTGGCTGGATGGACAAAAAGTGGTAATTCAAAAATCCAAACATTATGGTAATTCTACGATGTCTACATCTTCTGGCCGAGCATTGTTAAAGGATATGAAGACGATCGTACTAGTAAATGGCTCGACGGCTTCGGCGTCGGAGATTGTGGCAGGTGCTCTGCAAGATTATGGTAAGGCAACGATTGTGGGCGAGACGACTTATGGCAAGGGTGTGGTGCAAAATCTGTTTACACTAAGCGATGGAAGTACTTTGAAAGTAACGACGGCGGACTGGTATACGCCAAATGACCGAACAATTAATCAAGAGGGTATTAAGCCAGATATAGAAGTGGAACGAAGTTATGAAGATATAAATAAGATGCGGGATCCGCAGATGGATAAGGCTAAAAGCTTGTAATGAAAATCGTAATCGCCACGGCTGTTTATTATCCAATGATAAATGGGGTGGCGGTTTTTTCGCATAATTTAGCGGTGGGGCTAGCGAAGCGTGGCAATGAGGTGATGGTGATTTGTCCTTCTCAGACTGGGAAGAATTATACGCGGATGGTGGATGGGGTAAAAACCGTATATTTAAAGTCTACTATGATGAAGGTTTATCCAGACCAAGTGCATGCGGTGCCGCCGAAAAAGAAGTTCTTGGGAGTGGAACTACCGCGAATTATTTATAAGGATGGATTTAAGGTGTCGGTATTTCCGATGCGGCAGGTAAAAAAAGCGTTGGATGGGTTCAAGCCGGATGTGGTGCATATTCAGGTGTCTGATGCGATTGGACTCTCGGTGGCGATGTATGCGCGAAAGCATAAAATACCGGTAGTGACAACAGCTCATAACCAGCCGGAGGTTTTGACGGAGCCGTTGCATATGCCTGGGTTTGTGCGGAAACCAGTAAATGCTTTGCTAAGTGCGTACTTTGTAAATCGGCAGAGCAAAAGTGATTATGTGACAATGCCGACGGAGCTTGCAATAGAAAATCTGATAGGCGAGAAAGATTTGGGAGTGCCGATGAAGGCAGTGTCAAATGGGGTGAACTTGGCAGGATTTAAGCCGGGAAAAGTTTCTTCAAGTGTGCGGGAAAAATATAATATTCCATCGGGCGTGCCGGTGGCACTGTATGTGGGGCGAGTGGACCCAGAAAAAAATGTGGAACTGGTGATTGATGCGTTTAGTGAGGCGCTAGAGAGTGTGCCAAATGCACTACTCGCGATTGTGGGGGATGGGGTAGATAGATTGAGATTACAGGATCTAGTGAAGAAGATGGGGCTAACGAAATCTATCAGGTTTTATGGTAGAGTGATACCGCCGGATTTGTATGATTTTTACAGGATGGGGTGGCTATTTGTAACGGGGAGCGAGATTGAGACTCAGGGAATTGTGCTGATTGAAGCAGCGGCGTCGGGATTGCCGCTTATTGCAGTGAATGCGGGTGCGGTGGCAGATGTGTGTCTGGACGGCAAAAATGGTGAGTTGCTGCTACCTGGCGATGTGGATGGAATGGCAGAAGCGATGGTGAAAATTTTGACCGATGCGGATTCGCGAAAAAAATACAGTGTCAAGTCACTAGAGGTGGCGAGAGAACATGATTTTGAGCATACACTTGATGAATTTGAAAAGATTTATCGGGAAGTGGCTAATAAATAGGGGTGGTGAAAGATGGATGATGTGGTATAATCTAATATTATGGATAGATATGAACCGCTGAAAATAGAAGAAAAATGGCAAAAAATTTGGGAAGAGGAAAAGCCTTTTCGTGCCGCAATAAAGGACGGTGTGCCGAAGATGATGTTGGCGGAGATGTTTCCGTATCCGAGTGGGGCAGGGTTACATGTGGGCCATGTGAGAAACTTCACTATAGTGGATGTGTTGACGCGGTTTTATGAACAACAGAGATTAAATGTGATGCGACCGTTCGGCTATGATACGTTTGGCTTGCCGGCGGAAAATTATGCGATTAAGACTGGTGTGTCGCCGAAAGAAGCGACAGCGACGAATATTGCAAACTTTCGTAAGCAAGCGAAACGACTAGGGTTTGCAATAGATTGGTCACGTGAGATTAATACGAGCGATCCGGAATATTATAAATGGACGCAGTGGTGTTTTTTGCAATTATATAAGAAGGGCTTAGCATATCAGAAGGAATCTTACCAGTGGTGGTGTCCAGAAGATCAGACGGTACTGGCAAATGAGCAGGTGGAAAATGGTAAGTGTTGGCGCTGCGGGCATGAAGTAGAAAAGAAGAAGATGAAGCAGTGGTTCTTTAAAATCACTGAGTATGCAGATGAGCTACTAGAGGAAATTGACGCGCTGGATTGGCCGGACAAAATCAAGACCATGCAAAAAAATTGGATTGGGCGCTCTAGCGGGGCGGAAATTGATTTTAAGACTAATGAGAATCAAAAAATTACTGTGTTTACGACGCGACCGGATACCATTATGGGAGCAACGTTCTTGGTGGTGGCGCCGGAATATCCAGGACTGGAATATATCGTGGCGGATGATTGTCGAGATGCGGTGATGAAATATAAGGCTGATGCTCTGAAAAAATCTGAGATTGAGCGGCAGGAAAATAAGGAAAAAACCGGCGTGTTTACCGGTGCGTACGCGATCAATCCGGCAACGAAAGAAAAAATTCCGGTATATGTGGCAGATTACGTGTTGGCCGGGTATGGCACGGGGGCGATTATGGCGGTGCCAGCGTATGATGATAGGGATAGAGAATTTGCTGAGAAATTCGATTTACCGATAGTGGAAGCAGAGCTTATTGATAGAGATTTGTATGGTACGCCGAAGGTGACTTACAAGATGCGTGATTGGTTGATTAGCCGTCAACGCTATTGGGGCTGTCCGATTCCGATTGCCTATGATAAGGACGGCAATCCGCATCCAATTCCGGAGGATCAGTTGCCAGTGATAATTCCAGAGGTAGATGATTATCGGCCGGATAATTCGGGGCGAAGTGCGCTCGCGAAAGCGAAGGATTGGCTGAAAGTGGAGATTCCGGTGACTGACCCGAAAACTGGCGAAACGCACATGGAAGAAATGACGCGCGAGACGGATACGCTGGATGGATATGCTTGTTCGTCGTGGTATCTATGGCGCTATGCTTCGCCACATGACAGTGAGCATGCTTGGGATCCGGAGGCGATAAAATACTGGGAGCCGGTAGATATTTATGTGGGTGCAGACCATGCGGTGGCACATCTATTATATATAAGGTTTTGGTGCAAGTTCTTTGCAGACCAGGGATTTTTGCCGTTCCGTGAACCAATTAAGAAATTGATTTATCATGGTTACATTAATGCGCCAGATGGGAAGAAGATGAGTAAATCCAAGGGTAACGTGATTGATCCGTTGGACGTAATCAACGATGGCTATGGTGCGGATACGCTCAGAACTTATGAGATGTTTATTGGTCCGGTAGAATTGGATGCGGCATGGGATCCACGTAGCGTGGGCGGTGTGTATCGATTCCTGAATAGGTGTTATAATTTGATGGATAGTATTATAACTGAAGATAACAATACCATCATCAGAAATAAGACTATTAAGAAAGTTACTACGGATATTTATAAGTGTCAATTTAATACTGCGGTGGCGGCGTTGATGGAATATGTGAATGAGCTGTATAAGACTGGAGCGTGCAAGGAGGATTTGGTGGTACTGGCGAAACTCTTGAAGCCATTTGCGCCGCATCTAGCGTCCGAAATGCTAGAGAGACTGGACATCGATGACGAATGGCCAAAATGGGATGAAAAATATTTGGTAGCGGATACGGTGCAAATTGTGGTACAGATAAATGGCAAATTGCGCGCAAAGCTCACAGTGGACGCGGATGATGCTACCGATGAAGATAAAATAAAAGAATTAGCTTTGGCAGATGAAAGGGTGAAAAAATATACTGAAAATGGCATAAAGAAAGTAATCTTCGTGCCTAGAGCGAAGCTATTAAATCTTGTAGTGTAGGCTACAAAAATCCGTGAGCATAGCTCACGGATTTTTGTAGGGTATTAAACTTTTTCAAGCGGCGAGTTTTTTAAGTGCGCGTTTGATGGCGGGGCGGTCGAAACCGACAATGCGCTCGCCGTTAATCTCGGTGACTGGCACAGCAGAGATACCTGGCTCTCTGGTGGCGTCTAATTCTTCGTACTGTACGCCAAGTTCGTCTAGCCAGTTCATGAGGGCATGACAATAGGCGCAAGTTGGGGTGGTGTATACTTTTATCATAAGGTAATTATATCATATTGCTAAGATCTATGACGAGATTGCCTTGACGGATGATTGTGGGCTGGTCTTTGGTGAGATCAATGATGGTGGAAGGGAGATGTCCGGTAGTGGAACGTGGAGTGCCGCCGCGAGGGTTTGCGGAAGTCAGAAGCAAGGCACCATTTTCGGCGAGAAGATTTTTGAAAATGGGGTGATTAGGAATGCGGATGCCGATAGTTTCGAAATGGTCATAATAAAAGTGGTGAAAATTTGGATTTTTGGGTAGAATAAGCGTGAGTTCGCCGGGTAGGTAAGTATCGATTAGCTTTTCGGCGAGTGGGGAAACTAGGACGTATTTTTTAATAGCGGATTTGGACTCTGGGACGAGAGTAAAGACTTTGCCGGAATGAAAATCGCGGTCTTTGATGCGCATCAACTCTTTGATGCCTGACTCAGAAGATAAGGCTACGGCGTAGCCTTCAACGGTTTCGGTAGGGACGGTAATAACATTTTGACAATTCATACTATTTATTATATCATATATTTATGGAAATGATAGTGGTGCTACATAATATACGGTCTTGCTATAACGTGGGCGCGATTTTGAGAACGGCAGAAGGATTTGGCGTACAGCGCGTGATTTTGTCCGGCTATACGCCGAGGGTGCATGATAAAAATTTATTGCCGCATCTTAGAACTAAGCTAGATAAGGAAATTCATAAAACCGCTTTGGGTGCGGAAGATATGCTGAATATTCATTCGTGTGGTGATATAATTTGTGAGTTAAAGAGACTGAGAGAGGAGGGGTGGCAGATAGTGGGATTAGAAAATAATGTGATGGATGTGCCACTTCATAACATTGGTAGCGCGGAATTAAATTCGGCGCTTAGTTCGAGAGTAGTTCTAGTCCTAGGCGAAGAAGTGAATGGAATAGATAATTCGCTGTATGATATAATTAATCTGTTTGTAGAAATACCTATGAAAGGTAAAAAAGAGTCGTTTAATGTGTCAGTGGCGGCAGGGATTGCGATTTATGGGCTGCTTTGCTCTGAATGATGTTTGCGTTTTTAGAGTCTACGTGGTATAATGGGTAAAATTATGTATCATTAAAGGAGTAAAATGCCTGAACCGAAAAAACAGAGCAGCCCGCGTAAGACTGGACTTCGCCGAAGTCATCTTCGCTTGAAACTAGCTCGTAGAGTTAATAAAACATCACCAGTGAAGGTCTTTGAGACGAAGAAAAAGACCCCAAATTTAAAGGTTAAAACTAATAAATCAAAAAAAGAAGCTTAACGTATGGCTAGCAATCGACATTTAGGTAGAGTAATTGTTTTACAAAGTTTGTATGAGTATGAACTGAGAACCCTCGCAGCGGACCCAGAAGTCGATCTCAACACTATCATAGCGAAAAATATTGAACCGTACGAAAAAGCGCTTGGCGACACGGAATTTGTGTATAATTTGGCGCAAAACGTGGTGAAAAATTTTGAACCACTAGATAAGGCTTTGGCACCGATGGCGCCAGAGTGGCCGATTAGTTCTATTGCCGCTATTGATAGAAATGTCCTGAGAATGGGATTGTATGAGCTTTCGGAGTGTAGGGATACTATTCCGCCGAGAGTAGCCATAAACGAAGCAGTTGAGCTTGCGAAAGCATTCGGTTCTGATAACTCGTCGCGATTTATCAACGGCGTGCTCGGAACTGCATATCGCAAACTCGGCATTGTAGAAGAGCAAAAAGATGGAGCAAAAGAACAAGCCGTCAAGAAAGACGCCACTGACCAGACGACCGAAAAATCTGAATCGGCCGACCGATCCGCGGATGAGACAGATGCGAAAGTATCCAACACCGCAGACGGGGTTAGCTCGGAAAACAGCGAGCGTTAACGAGCCGACAGCGAGAAGAACGCTTAAGGTTCCGGAGGCTTTGCCTACTGAGCAACAGGTGAAGGATTCACCGTTTAAGAAATTTACTTCGGCAGTTTTTCGCAAAAAGATGGCAATTCAAGAGATTGTTCGAGAACCAACTTCTGGTGGGATTGTTTTTCGGTTGACAAATGATCAGAAGGATGTGGAAATTTTGCTAATTCAAGACTCTAAAGGGCGCTGGACAATTCCGAAAGGACATATCGAGCCAGGTGAAACTGCAAAAATGACGGCAAGGCGAGAAATTGAAGAAGAGACTGGCTTAAGGAATTTCTCCATTTTGACATGGCTTGGAAAAATACATTTTAAATATCGTCGGGCAGATAAGCTGGTGTTGATGACAACACAGATATATTTAGTGCAGTCGATTGACGTACGGGAAATGCCGATGGGCGAAAAGTGGATGCGAGGGATTAAGTGGTTTTCTTTCAATGATGCTTTGGATGCAATTGAATATGAAGACATAGAAAAACTAATGTTAATTGCGAAAAGAAAAATTCGCGCAGGGGATTATTAGGAGGATTATGACAGCATCGGAAAAATTATTGGGCATTATTGATGTCGCTCCATATGAAGAGTTTGCTAGGGAGAAACTAGGATTTGATTTTAACGATATCAGTCTTTTAGTTACGGCTCTTACGCATAGAAGCTATGTGAACGAGCATCGTAAAATTTCATTAGAGCATAACGAACGACTGGAATATTTGGGTGATGCGGTATTGGAGTTAGTGACTTCGGATTATCTGTATCGGACATATAACGAGTCGGAAGGAATTATGACGGCACTTCGCGCGGCGATGGTGCGAACAGAATCAATTGGCGCAGCCGGTTATGAATTAGGATACGAACCATTGGTGAGGCTCTCGCGCGGAGAAAAGAACGGGCTAGAGCGTGCTCATGAGGTGATTATGGCAGATTGTTTTGAGGCAGTAATTGGCGCGATTTATTTGGATCAAGGCTATGAAACTGCAAAAGATTTTATTAACAAGCATATTATTTCTAAGCTGGATGAGATTATTCGTGAGGGCACTTGGCGTGATCCAAAATCTTATGTGCAAGAGTTATCACAAAAGTTGAAGGGTGTAACTCCCACATATCGGACTTTGCGAGAGGACGGGCCAGATCATGATAAGCATTTTACGGTGGCGCTTTATATTGAAGGTGAAATGATTGCGAGTGGAGATGGACATTCTAAACAAGAAGCCCAAACTATGGCAGCACGAAATGGCGTAAAGAAATTGCGTGAGATGCTTGGCTCGGAGATTGACCAATTCAAGAAAAATTTACAGAACTTATAAAAATAGCCCCGAGGGGCTATTTTTATTCAGCTGGTGTTTCTTCGGTGGCCGGAGCCTCTGTTGCTGGGGTTTCTTCCTTTGGCTGGTTCTTACGAAGCTTGTCAGCGTGTTTGGCTTTGGCTGATTTCTTTGGAGCTTCCTTGTACCATTTTGGAAGCTTAACGCCGTTCTTCTTCAAGATGAAGGCGACGCGGCTAGATGGCTGAGCACCATTTTTTAGATATTTTTCCACCGCTTCTTTATCAAGGGTGAGTGCCTTAGTGGCTGGATTGTAATTGCCGACTTCAGCTACAATGCGACCCGAAAGTGGGTGGCGCTGCGCTTCTTGGACGATTATCCGATACACCGGGAGGTGCGTACGGCCATTACGTTGCATGCGAATCGCTAGCATATTTCTCCTTAAATTATTACTTTAGCTATTTTAGCATATTTTTCGTAAAAATACAATATAAAATTCTGGTACGTCGTGATATAATAGAGATAGATTAACTTAAATGGAGAAATTATGGCTACTATTGACCAGCAATTCGTAGAATACATCGTAAAAACCTTAGTCAACAATCCAGACAAAGTTGTGGTGGACCGCAAAATAGATGAAAAAGGCGTGCTGCTATCGCTAACTGTAGATCCGGAAGATGTGGGGCGTGTGATTGGTAAGCGTGGTGTGACGGCGCAATCTATTAGAATGTTGCTTAGAGCGCTTGGCACCAAGCAGGATGCGCGTTACAATTTGAAAATTGTAAACACTGATGATGGCACCTCGCGTGAATATGGCGAAAAAAGGGAAGAAAAAGTTGAAGCTCCTGCCGCGGAAGAAGTTGAAGAAACTGAAGAGGTGGAGGATGTAGAAGAAGCTCCATCTTCGGAACTCGCTGAAAAAACTCGTGCAGAGTTGGCCGATTTAGATGATCTAGATATTTAAAACGGTATAGAAGTATGGAAAATAGAACGGGCAAAACCGTTCTATTTTTTTGGAAAAAAGCTATTGACATTTTTAATAATACGGGTATAATTAAACATAAGCTAACTAACTGCGAGTCGGCTTATAACAATAATTCTTTTCGTTGAGAGTTTATATATGTCTAAAAAGCGCCTTTCGTCGTTGAGAGAAATGGCGTTTTTTGGTGGATGAAATTATCTAGAAAAAGGCTTGATTTTTTGGCGAAAATGGGGTAAACTTGGATATAAGAAGTAGTGTGTCCTGTTTTTAGTACTTATGAGGAATGGCGAGCCTCAGGGGGAGACAGGGCAGTAATCTTCGGCGCTGAGATAGCACTCGCTCTAGGAGTTAGGGCAGGTTGTCAAAAAGATACTAAACACTAATAAAAAAGAGGAACAATGGCTACAAAACCTAAGTCTGGTGAACGCGTGTTTTTCACCGCAGGTGACAAAGCTCTTCCGATTCCTGATATGATTGCACATCAGAAGGATTCGTGGGAAGATTTTGTCAAAAACGGACTACGGGAAGTTTTTGCTGAGCTTAATCCAATTGATGATTATACTGGTCAAAAGCTTTCGCTCCGTTTCAAAGATTATTATTTTAAAGAACCAAAGGAAGATGAGAAGACTGCTAAGTATAATCTTGCGACCTATGAAGCTCCGCTCCATGTATTGGTGGAACTTGAAAACAAGGTGACTGGCGAGAAAAAAGAGCAGGATATTTATTTTGGTGACTATCCGTGGATGACGGAGCGGGCAACGTTTATCATTAATGGCACTGAGCGTGTGATTGTATCGCAGTTGATTCGCTCAGCTGGAGTTTTCTTTAATGCGGAAACGATTGGACTGAGGCGTTATTATGGTGCAAAGGTAATTCCGGGTCGTGGGGCTTGGCTCGAGTTTGAGACGGCTGCGAACGGAATGATCAGCGTGAAAATTGATCGTCGTCGGAAGATTCCGGTAACGACTTTCCTCAGAGCTCTTGGTATGAAGGAATCTGAGATTAAAAAAGCTTTTGCGGATGTTGATACGGGTGATAAGAAATATATTGAGATTACACTCGAGAAAGATACAACTTCTACACAAGGTGAGGCTTTGCTTGAGGTTTATCGTAGGATTCGCCCTGGAGATTTAGCCACGGTAGAGAACGCAAAGTCAATGATCGAGAGAATGTTCTTCGATCCGAAGCGTTATGACTATTCAAATGTAGGTCGTTTCAAGATGAACCGTAGGCTTGGGTTTGATACGCCGAATGACAGCGCGCATCGTACCCTACAGATGAAGGATGTAGTTGCGATTATCTCGGAAATTATCAGACTTAACAACACGCAGGAAGCGCCAGACGATATTGACTCTTTGTCAAATCGTCGCGTGAAACTAGTTGGAGAGTTGGTTCAGAGGCAATTCCGTCTTGGGATGCTACGTTTGCAACGCAATATCTTAGACCGCATGTCGATGGCGAATACTGATGACGTAACGCCATCGCAGCTACTCAATTCTCGCCCAGTGGTGGCAGCGGTGAAAGAGTTTTTCTCCACTTCTCAGTTATCGCAGTTGATGGATGAAGTGAATCCGTTTTCAGAACTTGCGCACAAGAGGCGCCTCAGCTCAATGGGTCCTGGTGGCCTAACACGTGAACGTGCGGGATTTGACGTGCGTGATGCGCACCCGACGCATTATGGTCGTATTTGTACGGTAGAGACGCCGGAGGGCGGTAACGTAGGCTTGGTGCTTAACTTTGCTACTTATGCGAGAATTAATGAATATGGTTTCATTGAAGCGCCGTATCTCGTAGTAAAAAATGGCAAGGTGACTGACGAAATCGTTTATATGGATGCTGACACTGAGCAAGATAAAATTATTGCTGATGCATCTGTGAAACTTGATAAAGATAATAAATTTGTAGAGGACTGGGTATCTGCGCGTGTGCATGGTACGCCAGCTCAGGTGGAAGCTTCACGCGTAACGCATATTGATGCGGCACATAAGGAAATTCTTGGTGTGTCTGCTTCGCTAATTCCATTTGTAGAGAAAAACCGTGTAGACCGCTCTTTGATGGCCTGCGCAATGCAGAAACAGGCAGTGCCATTACTGCGCCAGGATAATCCGGTGGTGGGTACTGGTATTGAGCGTGAAGTTGCGAAGAACACTTCACAGCTAATTATGGCTTCCGGCAATGGCGTAGTTAAGAAAGCTGACGCGGTATCCGTAATTGTTGCTTATGATAAGGGTGGAGATCAAGAATATAAGTTGCAACATTTTGAGAAGACGAATGATGATCGTTGCTACAATCAGAGATGCGTGGTGGCACGTGGCCAAAAGGTGAAGAAAGGTGATACGCTGATTGAGGGAGCTTCTGTTCATGATGGCGAGTTGGCACTTGGGCGTGATTTATTGGTAGCCTTTATGCCATGGCGTGGTTACAACATGGACGATGCGATTGTGATTTCTAATCGTTTGGTGGAAGATGATACTTTGACATCAATTAACATTAAGGATTTTGATGTGGAAGTACGTGAAACCAAACTTGGCCCAGAACAGGTAACGCGGGATATTCCAAATGTATCCGAGCATTCACTCAGGCATCTTGGTGAAGATGGTATTGTGACCGTTGGTTCGGAAGTAAAAAATGGTGACATCTTGGTCGGTAAGATTACGCCGAAGGGCGAGCAAGAGCTGTCTAGCGAAGAGAGACTGCTCCGCGCTATCTTTGGTGAAAAAGCAAAAGATGTACGTGATACTTCAGTGCGTATGAATGGTTCTACGACTGGTAAAGTGGTAGATGTGCGCGTTTATACACGTGAGCAAGGTCATGAGCTGAAAGCTGGCGTGATTATGCAAATTAAAATCTTTGTGGCAGAAATGCGCAAGATTGGTGTAGGCGATAAGTTGGCAGGGCGGCACGGTAACAAAGGTGTGGTTTCACGCGTGTTGCCAGTGGAAGATATGCCATTTATGGAAGATGGTACACCGATTGATATCGTACTTTCACCAATGGGCGTGCCTTCACGTATGAATTTGGGGCAGCTCTTTGAGACGCATCTTGGTATGGCGGCACGGGCGCTTGGCTACAAGGTTGCAACACCATCATTTAACGGCGTGCCAGATGAAGTAATTAGTGATGAGCTCGAAAAAGCTGGCTTTGCTCGTGATGGCCGTGTACAACTATACGATGGTCTTACCGGTGAGCCGTTTAATGAAAGAACATCAGTAGGCGTGATGCATATGCTGAAACTTCACCACATGGTGGAAGATAAGATTCATGCACGTTCAACTGGCCCATACACGATGGTGACGCAGCAGCCACTTGGTGGTAAAGCTCAGAATGGTGGTCAGCGCTTTGGAGAGATGGAGGTGTGGGCGCTTGAAGCTTATGGTGCTGCTACCACGCTTCAGGAAATGCTCACAATTAAGTCTGATGATGTTTATGGTCGTGCGAAAGCGTATGAAGCGATTATCAAGCATGAGCCAATTGAAGGCCCGAAGTTGCCAGAAGGCTTCAACGTCTTGGTGAAAGAACTTCAGGGTCTTGGGCTTAAGGTTGATCTTCTAGACCACGGTGAGTCAAATGATGCTGGCGATGTGATTGAACGCACTTCGCGCGAAATTGAGAAATCAAAGGATGATCAGTCAATTTATGATCAACATAAAAAAGATACTGAACCGCAAATTGTAGATTTGGACAGTGATGAAGCTGAGGCTATGATGGCGGCAGAAGGTATTGAAATAACGGAGGCTGACGGAGAACCTATGGAAGACACTATGGCTGAAGAGGTGTTGGAAGAGGGTACAGTTGACCTCGGAGAGGAGTTCTAATATGGCGTGGATGGATAATTTTATCAGCGCCTCGGACTTCGATTCAATTCGTTTGTCGGTGGCAAGCCGTGACGATATCTTGAATTGGAGTTACGGTGAAGTAACCAAGCCAGAGACGATTAATTATCGTACTCAGAAACCAGAACGTGATGGTTTGTTCTGTGAAAGGATTTTTGGTCCAACTAAGGATATTAATCCGCATGATAGCAAACTGAAGGGCGTGCGTTCACGCGAACAAGCGGTAGATAAGGAGGGCAATCTCGTCACTAAATCAATTACACGACGCGAGCGGATGGGTCACATCATGTTGGCGGCTCCGGTGGCGCATATTTGGTTTATGCGTGGGATTCCTTCGGCTTTGTCGCTATTGCTTGACATCACGGTAAAAAATATTGAGAAAGTTGTGTATTTTGCAACATATCTTATAATTGATGTCAAAGAAGACGAAGTCAAGAAGACTTTGGAAAATCTTGAAAACCAAACAATGGCAGCACGTGATGCAATTCGTTTGCGTTACGAAAAAGCGTCCAAGGAAGAAAATGCCGATGTGAAGACGTTGGCTGAAAAGCAAACTGAAGAGCTTGAAGAACTTGAAAAGGATTATGCAGAACGTAAGTCCAGATTAGAGTCATTTAAGAAGGGTGGCGTAATCACAGAAGTTGAGTATCGTAATCTTCCAGAAGAATACGAAGATTTGATTACGGTAGAAATGGGCGCGCAGGCTATTAAGAAATTGCTTGACGAGATTGATCTTGATAAGTTAATTGAAGATTTGCGCAAAGAAGCTGATGGGGCGAAAGGCCAGAAGCAAAAGAAAATCCAGAAACGCTTGAAGACTTTGGAAGGGATGCAAGCGGCTGGCATTAAGCCAGAGGATCTGGTGCTAACTGTAATCCCAGTAATCCCACCGGATCTACGTCCGATGATTGCGTTGCCTGGTGGCCGTTTTGCAACTTCAGATTTGAACGATTTGTATCGTCGCGTAATCAACCGAAATAATCGTTTGAAGAAATTGATTGATCTCAATGCGCCAGAGGTGATTTGCCGTAACGAGATGCGGATGTTGCAAGAGGCAGTTGATGCCCTCATTGATAACTCTGCGGCGCATGGTTCTAGGGGCGCTAATTCTACGAATGGTCGTCGTCGTCTCAAATCTTTGTCTGATTTGCTGAAGGGCAAGCAGGGACGTTTCCGTCAGAACCTTCTTGGTAAACGTGTTGATTACTCTGGTCGTTCAGTGATTGTGGTCGGCCCAGAATTGAAGCTTAATGAGTGTGGTCTGCCAAAGCAGATGGCGCTTGAACTATTTAAGCCGTTTGTAATTTCTTGGTTAATCAGCAATGAGCATGCAAACAATATTCGTGCGGCTTCACGCTTGATTGAAACAAAAGAAACCATTGTATGGGATGCGCTTGACGAAGTAATTAAAGGCAAATATGTACTTCTCAACCGTGCTCCGTCTTTGCACCGTTTGTCTGTGCAGGCTTTCCAGCCGAGATTGATTGACGGTAAGGCAATTAAGCTTCATCCATTAGTAGCGTCTGGCTTTAACGCTGACTACGATGGTGACCAAATGGCGGTGCATCTACCACTTTCGGATGCAGCTCAGACTGAGGCGAAAGAACTAATGTCTGCCTCGAAGAACTTGCTAAAACCGGCAGACGGTTCTCCGGTGTTGGCAATTTACCAGGATGTGGTGCTTGGCGCTTATTATTTGACTTATGATAAGCCTGGTACTGATCAAGGTAAGCCAAAGGCGTTTTCTAGCGTTTATGAGGCTGAAATGGCTTATGATCAAGGTGTAATTGCACTTCAGACGCCGATTCGGGTGTTTGCGAAGAAAGAAATTCGTAATACTACTTTGGGTCGTGTAATCTTTAACGAGATTTTGCCGAAGGATTATCCGTATGATAATTCAGTTCAGACAAAGAAGCATTTGTCTAGAGTGATGGCGGATATCTTTGATTTGTATGGTTCGGAAGTGATGGTAAAGGTTGCTGATGATTTGAAAGATTTGGCGTTTGAATACGAAACGGTAGCTTCGATTTCGACGGCGAAGGATGATTATCCAACTTATGACGAAATCGACGACTTTATTGCGGAAGGTGATGCTAAAACCGCACTCATTCAGCAACAATATAATGATGGTCTCGTAACTGATGAAGAGCGCTATAAATTAACGATCGCCAACTGGCGTGATATTGACAAGAAGATCTCGGACTTCCTAGCAGATAAGCTATCCGAAATGGACACTGACATTGCAGTGATGGTGAACTCGGGTGCTCGTGGTAATATTTCCAATATCAAGCTCGCTTCGGCAGAGATTGGTATTATGGTGGATATTAACAACAACGAGATTGAGCTTCCGGTGAAGTCTTCGTATAAGAAAGGCCTTAATACTTTGGAGTCGTTTATTGCGACGCGAGGTGCGCGTCAGGGGCAGGTGTCTACGGCTCTACGTACGGCGGACTCTGGTTATCTTACGCGTCGTCTCGTAGATGTGTCGCAAGATGTGTTTACGACTGATGAAGAAGCGGAAGATCCAGGCTTTACGGTATATAAGTATGAGACGGAGCTTTCGGGAATTGACTTTGCAGCTCGTATTGCTGGGCGTTATACTGCTGATGTGGTGCCAGGCTATTTGGAAGCTGATGAGTTAATCACAAACGAAGTGGCAAAGCAAATTGCAGAAGATGATAATATTGATTCTGTAAAAATCCAATCGGTGCTTTCTACAACAGCAGTGGAAGGCGTTCCGCGCAAGGCTTATGGTATAGATATGTCTACCCGTTCGCTTGTGGCGGCGCATGAACCAGTTGGTGTAATTGCAGCGCAGTCGCTAGGCGAACCAGGTACGCAGCTAACGCTTGATACCAAACACGGCTCTGGTGTGGCAGGTTCTGGTGCAATTGCTAGAGGTCTCCCACGTGTGGAAGAGCTTCTTGAAGCGCGTACGCCGAAAGGTCAAGCCTATGTATCGCCAGTGAGCGGTGTAGTCGAAATCTGGGAAGACAATGGCCACTATGTGGTTCAGATTACTCCACAGTCTGGTGAGATTAAGAGATTTGCACTTGATGGTCGTAATCCAGCGGTGAAAGATGGTCAATCTGTAAAGGCTGGTACAACTTTGATGCGCAAGAGTGGTGACAAGCCTGCGGTAAAGGCCCCGAATGATGGGATTGTAGAGCTTGTGAAAGATGCCGTAATCTTAGTATCTGCAGCGACGTCTTCGGCGAGAATCGAGATACCGGGTGAAGCGGAGTTGGTCGTGAAGAGCAATGATTCTGTCCAGGCAGGCGATCGTTTGACTACGGGTTCTTTGAACTTGCAAGATTTGCTAAAGTATAAGGGAATTGAAGAAACTGAGCGCTATATCATGAACGATGTATTATCGGTTTATTCGGCGCAGGGTCATGAGATTTCGCCAAAGCATTTGGAAATCTTGGTCAGGCAGATGTTCTCACGCGTACAGATAAAGGATCCGGGTGATTCTGAGTTTGTAAGTGGTGATATCACTTCTAAGGCTGCAGTGGTTGAAGAAAACAAGCGACTAGAGACTGAAGGTAAAGAGCCGGCAACTTATGATAATTTGTTGCTTGGTATTACTAAAGTATCAATCTTCTCGGATTCATTCCTCTCAGCAGCATCCTTCCAGGATACTACGCGTGTATTGATTAATGCGGCTATTAATGGACGGGTTGATCGCCTGAAAGGTTTGAAGGAAAATGTGATTATTGGGCGCAAGATTCCAGTGGGTACCGGTGTGGCACCGATTGAGGATTTTGAAACACCTGATACGAAAATTCCTACAGAAGAAGATCTGGAAAATCTCTAAAAATAAAGGGCTTAAAGCCCTTTATTTTTAGATAGCTCTGTGATACTATTATATATAGTACTGTAAAGAGGTTTTATGCATTTCAAGAATATTTTCAAATCCCTGAAAAATAAAGACATGTTGAAGAGAGTATTGATTGTGCTTGGTATTCTGGTGGCTTATAGACTATTAGCACAAATTCCGGTACCGATGGGTGATGCTGCAACGTTTAAGGAAGCAGTTTCGAACTTATTGGAAAAATCAGATTTCTCTAATTTCCTAAATATGATTTCTGGTGGTGGGTTGGCAGGTTTTAGCATTATTTTAGTGGGCTTGTCGCCGTATATTACTGGCTCTATCGTAGTACAGTTAATGACTAAGGCAATTCCGAAGTTGGAGGAGTTGTCAAATGATGGAGAAGCAGGGCGGCGCAAAATCAATCAGTGGACACGTATTCTTACGGTGCCGTTAGCGATCATTCAGTCGATTGCGTATATTTATATATTGTATCAGTCAACGATTTCGGCGAATATTGCCTCTACCTTTGTACCGACGGCGGGTGACTGGGTGCTATCGATTGTTTCGATGACGGCTGGATCTATAATATTGATGTGGCTAGGTGAGCTGATTACGGAGCAGGGTATTGGTAACGGTATTTCTACGTTGATTTTTGCGTCGATTATCTCACAGTTGCCAACAACTTTAGCTTCTTTAGGCGTGACGCTGTTTGATACTTCAAATGGAACGCTTAACCTATTTGGTTGGCTAGAATTGCCAGTTGATCCGACGGCTTTCTGGATTATACTTGGATTCGCGGTGGCAATGCTGATTGTAATTTACTTCTTGGTAAAGTTGAATGAAGCACAGAGAATTATTACAATTAATTACGCGAAACGCGTACATGGTAATTCGTCTTATGGTGGAATTAAGTCAATACTGCCGATCAAGTTGATTGCGGCGGGTGTAGTGCCAGTAATTTTTGCGACAGCGTTCTTATCTTTGCCGGCTTTGATTGGTCAGGTGATTACTTCAGTAGATCCGGGTAATGAGTTCGGTGCATCGTTAATTACGATTTTTTCGGCGCCATCGGCAAGCAACTTCGCGACGATGTATCCAGATGGAATTACGGCGCAATGGTTTGCTTATCCGGCGATGTATTTTGCCTTGGTATTTATATTTACGTATTTCTATACTTCCATCGTGTTCAACACTAAGGAGATTGCGGATAATTTGCAAAAACAAGGTGGATTTATCGAGGGGGTACGGCCTGGATCGAAAACTGCAGAATATCTCAGTAAGGTAGTAAATCATTTGAATCTGTTTGGTGCTTTAGCACTTGGTGTGATTGCAATGTTGCCATTTGCGACGGATTATATCTTCATTTTGACGATGGGCGCGCCGCAAGGGCTTTCGATTTCAGGTACTGGATTACTTATCGTTGTGACGGTGGCATTG
Organism: Candidatus Saccharimonadota bacterium; assembly: GCA_017512925.1. Classification (GTDB taxonomy): domain Bacteria; phylum Patescibacteriota; class Saccharimonadia; order Saccharimonadales; family Saccharimonadaceae; genus Nanosyncoccus. The sequence goes on from JAFWEN010000003.1 coordinate 121,394, forward strand.
GAGAATCTCAGGTCGTTGGATTCTCGCGCATTAATGATAACGTATGATGATTTCAGCAATGAGCTTGAAAATTAGTGGGCACGGAAAAACAATTGCGAAGTGGGCGGCAATTGCGCTGCTCGGTATCTTTGTACTAGTCTTTTTTATCCGGGTGGCAGTTTGGGAAAACGACTATTATAATGAAAAAGAGGGCAGTGAACGAGAAGCTGCCACTATGGAAAAAGAAGTAGAGTTGGTCGAGGAGCCGCCGACCGAGACTGAAGTAAGGAGTTATTATGTCGGGCCAGATAAGCCGAGGTATCTGTCAATAGCGAAGCTAGGGATTAGTAATGCGCGGATTTTGCCAGTTTCGGTAAATGAGGATGGCGAGCTTGGTACGCCGAATAATATTTTCGATGTGGGCTGGTACGAAGCGTCTGGAATGCCGGGTAAAGGTAAGACAATGTTAATTGATGGACACAACGGTGGGCCGCACGTGCACGGGGTGTTTAAAGATTTGCCAATTTTGGAAAAAGGCGACATAATCGTAGTAGAACGAGGTGATGGTGAGAAATTTAAGTATTCTGTGGTGGAAAATGTGGAAGTGTCGCTTGACGAATCGGATGCTTATATGGCAACTGCGATGCGAAGTCCAGAGACTGGCAAGGAGTCAGTTACGCTTATTTCATGTACCGGTGAGTGGTCGCAGAGTCAAGGGACTTATCTTTCAAGACAGTTCACAAGAGCGGTGTTAGTCAAAGACTAAAATGATTGATTTTAGTCTTTACAACTAGCGTATTGTATAGTATAATGAGAGAGTAATTTATGGCTAGTCAAAAGGAAGTGATTAAACTCACAGGTAGTGTTGTTGAAGCATTGCCAAATACCCAGTTTCGGGTTGAACTCGAGAATGGTCATGTTATTGTTGCCCATATGAGTGGACGGATGCGGAAAAACTATATTCGTCTTGTCCCGGGTGACAGAGTAGAGGTTGAGTTAACCCCGTATGATCTTACAAAGGGCAGAATCAGCTTCCGACTCAAAGATTAATATTAAACTGTTGTGATTTTTACAACATTTTTGTAGATGCTTGTCTGCGAAAGTTGGTAAAATTTACAACACTAAAAGGAAAGGATATTTTAACACTATGAAGGTACGTGCCAGTGTTAAGAAAATCTCGCCTGATGACATCATCGTACGCCGCAAAGGTGTGCTTCGTGTTATCAACAAGAAAAAACCTAAAAATAAGCAAAGGCAGGGTTAAGAATGGCTAGAATAGCTAGCGTTGTGATTCCTTCCGAAAAGCAAGTGTGGATTGCACTTACTTATGTTTACGGAATTGGTCGCACAACCAGTAAAAAGATCCTTGCGGAGGCTAAAATCGAGCCTACCACTCGGGTGAAAGATCTCACCGAGGCTGAAGAACAGAAAATTAACGACATTATTTCCGCGAAATATCATGTTGAAGGTGATCTGAGACGCCTGGTGAGCAATAATATTAAACGCTTAAAGGATATTAATTCCTACAAGGGTATCCGCCACAAGGCTAAATTGCCAGTCAACGGCCAACGTACTCGTACGAATGCACGTACTCGTAAGGGTAAGGCGATCGCGGTCGGTGGTGCACAACCTAAAGCAGCGAGTAAGACATAGGAGTAGAATATGGCAGAAGAAGAAACCAAAAAGACTGCTAGTGCTACCACTGAAACAGTGGCTCCTAGCGCCAAACAACGCAATAAAAAAGGCAAAAGAATTGTTAACAGCGGCGCTGTTCACATTCAAGCAACTTTTAATAATACTATAATCAGTGTTACTGATAAAACTGGCGCTGTACTCTCAGCTTCATCCGCCGGAGCAAATGGCTTTCGCGGTTCGAAGAAGGGTACGGCATTTGCAGCTGGTGTAGCCGCTGAAAAAGCGCTTGATACAGCAAAGAAGAATCATGCACTCAATTCCGTAGATGTTTTCGTTTCTGGAATTGGGCTTGGTCGTGATGCTGCGATTCGTGCGATTTCGACGGTCGGGATTAAGATTGATAGTATTACTGATGTAACCCCAATTGCGCACGGTGGTGTGCGTCCAAAGGGAGAAAGGAAACCGTAATGGCACGCGATAAATCTCCAATTGTTAAGCAGAGTCGTCGTGAGGGCTACGCTCTTGCGCCTAAGGCTCATAAGGTGATGGCCAAGAAGTCTGGGATTCCAGGCGAGCACGGCGACAAGCGTGTACGTGGCGGTAGCCTATATCTAACTCAGCTTCGCGAGAAACAAAAAGTGCGCCGTACTTATGGCTTGCTAGAAAAGCAATTTGCGAAGGTGATGGTAGAAGCACAAAAGGCTGAAGGTCTAACTGGTGAGAAACTCCTAGAGTTTCTTGAGAGGAGAGCGGATAACGCGGTATTTCGTGCGGGATTTGCTACTACTCGCCGTCAGGCAAGACAATTGGTCAGCCATGGACATTTTCTATTGAACGGTCGTAGGATTGACATTCCGTCAATTCGTTTGAACCCGGGTGATGTTCTGGAAGTACGTCCTAAGTCTCAAAGTACTGAATATTTCAAAAATCTTCCGAATATAATTGGTGCGGCAGCTGCTGCTCCACTATCTTGGATTAAGGTCGACGGTAAGAAAATGAAAATTGAAGTAACGGGCATGCCGAAACGCGAAGAAGCGGAAGCTGGCATCAATGAACAACTAATCGTTGAGTACTACTCACGTTAAGGAGACAATAAATAATGACTACAAAATCAATTCACGAAGCAACGCTTGCCGAAGTAAAGCAAATCAGCGACACTCAAGCTGAGTTTGTGATTAAGCCACTTTATTACGGCTACGGCAACACGCTTGGTAATTCACTACGTAGAGTACTTTTGTCTAGCGTGAAGGGTGCTGCAATTACCGCCTTTTCAATTGAAGGAGCTACTCACGAATATGCTTCCATTCCGGGAGTACGTGAGGATGTAGTTGACATTATGCTAAATCTTAAAAACATTCGTTTTAAGATGCATACAGATACTCCAGTGGAACTTGACCTTGAGGTGAGAGGCGACAAACAGTCTGAGAAGGATGGCGAGAAGCGTGTAGTGGCTGGTGATATTAAGCTTCCGGCGGAAGTGGAAATCTCCAACCCAAATCAGGTAATTTGCCATATTGATGACCCAAAGTTTGTATTAAAAATGCACTTTGTGGTTGAAACTGGGCGTGGTTATCTTACGATTGAGCGTTCGAGCGAAGAGCGTGTGCACTCTGATATGATTGCGATTGATGCAGTGTTTACACCGGTACTTCGTGTGCGCTACAAAGTTGAAAATACTCGTGTCGGTCAGGATACCAACCTTCAGCAATTAACGTTGATGGTAGAGACTGATGGCACGATTACGCCGAAAGAAGCTTTTGAGGAAGCTGCTGCGATACTAGTAAACCAATATACCGCTCTTGCTGGTGGTACAAAGGTAGAAAGTGCGCCAGCGCCAGGTTTGAAGCAAGAAGATGATGATTCTGGACTTTTGCTTCCGATTGAAGAGCTTGATCTTTCTGCACGTACGGCTAATGCGCTTCTGAATAACGACATCAAGACGGTTCGTGACCTCGTGATGTTGTCTGAAACTGACCTCAAAGATTTGAAAGGTTTTGGTACGAAGGCATTAGACGAAGTTAAAGAAAAGTTAACGGAGTTAAATATTTAATATGCACCGACACGGATATAAAGGCCGGAAGTTCGGCCGCGAAACTGATCAAAGGCTCGCACTCAAACGTGGTTTGGTGTGTGCTTTGATTAATTATCAAACTATAACTACTACTTTGGCACGAGCTAAAGAAATTCGTCGTGTTGCCGAAAAGCTAATTACGATGGCAAAGAAGGGCGATCTTCATAATCGTCGCTTGATTATCGCGCGTCTTAATGATATTGAGACTGCAGATCTATTGGTTGATGTGATTGCGCCGCAAATTAAGCGTGATTCTGGCTATCTCAGGATTGAGCATGCTGGGTATCGTCGTGGCGACAATGCCGAGATGGGCACGATTAGCTTTGTGGATGAAATTGACTTTAGCAAGCCAGAGGAAAAGCCTGCAAAAAAGGCAGCTAAGGAGGACAAGTAATGAAAACTTATTCTCAAAGAGCAGCAGATATTAAGCGCGAATGGTGGGTGATTGACGCATCTACATTGCCACTTGGAAAATTGGCAGTAGTGATTGCTGATAAGCTAATGGGGAAATCCAAAGTAACTTATACACCACATATTGATAATGGCGATTACGTAATCGTAACTAATGCTAAAAATATCAAGGTGACTGGTGATAAGATGCTTCAGAAAATGTACCATCGTCACAGTGGCTTTCCTGGTGGAATTACTTCTCTCAGACTAGAGGAAGTAATTGAAAAGAATCCAGCCGTGGCTATCAACGAAGCAGTCAAAGGGATGCTCCCAAAGAATAAATTAGCAGATGAGAGGATGAAGCGCCTTCGTGTGTTTGACGGTGCTGAGCATACTCATGCTGCGCAAAATCCAAAGGAGATTAAGTAATGGTTGCTACGAAGAAATATATCTACGGCCTTGGTCGCCGCAAGTCTGCGACTGCTACGGCTCGTCTCTACAAAGGAAAGGGTGAAATTACGGTTAATGGTAAGAAGGCGTTGGATTATCTATCTGGCAACAAAACTTATCTTGCTGAAATCACTGATCCGCTAGCGATTGCTGAAAAGCAGAAAGAATATGATGTTTCTATTCTAGTTAAAGGTGGTGGACTGGCTGGCCAAGTGGATGCGATAAAGCTTGCTATTTCGAAAGCACTCGTAACGACGGCGCCAGATTTGCGTCCAGTGCTCAAGAAAGCTGGTCTTATCTCGCGTGATCCGCGTGAAAAGGAACGCAAGAAATACGGTCTACGCTCTGCGCGTAAGAAAGAACAGTTTAGCAAACGTTAAAGCTGCTTTTGCTAAGGCTTTTAGAATAATCCCTGTTGAAACAGGGGTTATTTTGTGTTATAATTTGTGAACGGGGAGAGAACATTGACATGGAGAGGTGGTGATTAGTTTGAGATGGTGGTTTGTATCAGAGGAAAAAGTGAAAAAGGTATGGTCTGGGTATAAACTTTATGCGCAGACGGCGTTTGTGCCGCGAAGCGGGTATGAACTGACTGGGATGACGGTAGAACAAGACAGAACTTCGGTGGCTAAGATGTTCGCTAACCGTGGTGAATCAGTTTTGGAACATCAGGCGAAAACAACTTGGTTGGTGATTGCATTCCGAGAAAACTTCGGAGGTTATTTCTTTGATCGTTGGTGTGGTGAATCCAGTGCGTTTTATTCTATGTCGTGTATGTTAATGCATGATGTAGGCGAAGTGGTTGTAGGTGACATCGCAGATGACGGAAACCCAGAACATGAGAATAAAGAGGCTGCTGAGCTGGAAGTTTATTGGCGACTAGCTGAAACTTGTAGTTTTTACGACGCATCAGCCGTCTACTGGCCTGCACTTGTAGGGCCTTTTAAGGAGTTTCAGAAGAAACAATCTCAAGATGGTAGGGCACTTTATGCGCTTGATAAGCTTGAGGCGGTGTTAATGCAGATTTTCTTAGAAGGCTACGGTGTGACTGGGCATATAAGTGAAAAACCGTACGAAACGGATTTGGACAATTATTTTGTGCAAGTAACTGGCTCAGATAAGACGGCTGACACCTGGGCGGCGCATCTTAAATGGTTGCTTCGCGATTTTGAAGATAAAATTACGGAGCCGGTCTTTAGCGTAATGAGATTTGCGATAAAAGATGTGCGTGGCAAAGACTATGAGTGGTGGGATAGTTATATTCCGACGGATGATATCTCGCTGGGATCATTGGAAAAATAATTCATTTACTTCTCTCCCAAAATCCCCGAATAATCGGGGATTTTTTATGAAAATATGATATAATAGTATACGGATGGGGCGTTAGCTCAGCTGATAGAGCGCGGCATTCGCATTGCCGAGGTCAGGAGTTTGATTCTCCTACGCTCCACCACAGTAGGAAGCGAGACAAGAGAAAAAGTCTTGCTTTTTCTTTTGCGTCTAAATTCCGGGAACTGGGAATTTGAGGGCTAGGTCTCGAACTTCGTTGTGGATGGTTTCTAGCTCGGCGGAGTATTTGTCTAGGTTGTCGAGATCGCCTGCTTCGGAGCAGATGTCGGCAACCTTTTTCATCCAGAGGGCGATGGATTTCATCTCTTCGGCGCCGAGACCCCTAGTGGTCATGGCTGGAGTGCCGAGGCGGACGCCAGACGGACGGAAAGCACCACCTTTATCGGTAGGTAAGGCGTTGGCGTTTAATGTAAGACCGACTTTGTCGAGGGCTTTTTCGTAGATTTTGCCATCAAAACCGAAGCTACCCTTGACGTCAATGAGAATGAGATGGTTCTCAGTACCGTTGCCTTGGAGCTTGAAACCGAGAGACTTGAGCTCAGAAGCTAGAACTTTGGCGTTCTCTACGATATTCTTGGCGTATTCTTGGAACTCTGGCTGCAAATCTTCACCGAAAGCGATAGCTTTGGCAGCGATGATGTGCTCGAGTGGGCCGCCCTGGGTGCCAGGGAAGACAGCACGGTCGATTAGGATAGGGATGTTGGCGAGAGTCTTCTCGGGTTTCTTAAGCGGCGAAGCGACATTGCCATTACTGAGAATGATGCCACCACGTGGACCACGTAGGGTTTTGTGGGTGGTAGTAGTCATGACATCAAAGCCGAAATCTAGTGGATTTGGATGAACGCCACCGGCGATAAGGCCGGCAACGTGGGCCATATCAGCCATCAAGAGGATTTCTTGACCGGTTTTTTTGGCGACTTTGTCGCGAATTCTAGCGACGCGCTTAAAATCAGGGATTTTCATAAAGGCGGAGTAGCCGACGAGAATAATGCGTGGCTCGTATTTGAGGGCGAGACGTTCCATCTGCTCGTAATCGATGTCGCCATCTTCGGTGACGCCGTAATTGACGAAATTCCAGACATGGGCCGGCATGGTGACTATGGCGCCATGGGTAAGGTGGCCACCAGCTGGAAGTGACATCCCTAGTACGGTGTCGCCTGGGTCTAGCCAAGCGTAGTAGACTGCCGTGTTAGCTTGGGCGCCAGAGTGAGGCTGGACGTTGGCGTGGTCGGCATGGAAAAGTCGACAAGCGCGATCAATCGCGAGGCGCTCCATACGATCGACATTCTCTTGGCCGCCATAGTAGCGGTAGTTTGGCAAAATTTGCTCGGCAATTTGGTCTTCGCTCCATTCTTCGAAATCTGGATCGTCTTTGCGGCCGCAGCCGATGCCGTTAAAATACGGATAGCCTTCGGAATATTTATTGGTAAAAACTGAGCCCATAGCATCTAAAACTGCTTTAGAGACGTAATTTTCGCTTGGAATAAGCTCCAAACCTTCAGATTGACGACGTTTTTCTTGTTCTATTAAATCAAATACTAAATCTTTCATGTTTTCTCCTTATATTAATGTGTATCTGGCGATTTGGTAGGTTAAATCATTTTCGCGGCCTTTCTTTAAGATGGTCTTAGTGTATTTGGATTTGTCAAAGTAAGGGAAAAAGGTATCGGCTGAAGAGGAAGCGGCGATTTCGGTAAGATAGAGGTGCTTGGCAAAGGGAAGCGAAGCTTCGTAAAGCGTGCCGCCACCGATGATAAAATATTCTTCGGGAGAGTCGGCGATTTCTTGGAGGAAGGCGGAGAGATCTGAAATAGAACGGTCGGCACCTGGAATATCATGATGTGAAACGACAATGTTTTTGCGGTTTGGAAGTTTGCCGGGGAGAGATTCCCAAGTTTTACGGCCCATGACGATGGGGTGGCCGGTGGTGGTCTCCTTGAAAAATTTCATATCATCCTTCAGATGAAAAATGAGTTGATTATTGAGGCCGAGTTCGTTATTTTTGCCAATTGCTGCAATTAAACTAATCATAATTACTCCGTAACTGGCATTTTGATGACGCCGAGGTTCTCATAATTCTCCAATCTAATATCTTTAAGTTCGCGGGAGTTGTCGAAATCTTGAAATTCTTTGATAGCGGGATTGAGCCAGAGGGTAGGGGTGGGTGGCAGGGTGCCGCTACTTACGGCTTTGTCGTAGCGGGCGATTTGCTCGCGGATGCCATCGACTTGATTTTCGTAGATGTGGGCGTCGTTGGTGATGAAGGTAAATTGACCGGGCTTGGCGTCGACGCACTGCGCGATTAGATGACACAGAGTGGCGTATTGGACGATATTAAAGGGTAGGCCAAGCGGTACGTCGGAAGAGCGGGAAGTAACTAGTAAATTAAGGCGACCATCGATAAGGTTCCACTGAGAATTCCAGACGCAGCTAGGAAGAGCTGCAGTGGAGAGCCATTCATTTTGCCAGAGCGAAAGCACCATGCGACGATTGCCAGGGTTGGTGCGTAGAGTTTCGATAAGATTATTGATAAGGTTATATTTCTTGACAATCCAGCCGTAAGCGGTGCCGATAGTGTGGGCGAAATCTTCCTTTGGCTCGGAGGGATGGGCTTCAGCGAAGATTTGATTAATATTGCGACCTTGGTATTCACCCTGGGCGGAAATTTCCCATTCATCCCAGATTCTCACCTTGCGATCGTGGAGCCAGCGGACGTCATTCGAAGCGGCCTGGTAAATCCAGAGGATTTCTAGTACGGCGGTCTTGAAGCCGACTTGTTTAGAAACGAGAATGGGGAACTCTTCGGAGAGGTCGAATTGGAGGATTTGATGTGGCAAGCGAATAGTACGAGCCTCGGAACTAGCCTGGGCGGTGTGATCTGGAATGGCAGTAGCAACTGAGGCGTTGCGGGTGTCGGTTTTCTTGTAATTAGTGATTTTTTCACCGTGATCTAGGATGCGCCGGCACAGGTCTATATATTGTTCGTCAAATTTGCTCATTTTACCTCCGTTTTCTCTATTATAGCATAGTTTTTAGAGGTTCTATACTTGACTTTTTAGCCAAAGTGTGCTATAATAAAAGCATAACCTAATAGAGGTGATTGAGAGATTTATGAGTAAAATTGTCGCATTTTTGGCTTTGATGGCTGGATTTTTGGGGCTTTTGACCAACCCGAGTGCCTTATCGGCTTCTGATACGGTGCAAATTGTTGGAATTAGCAATCTTGGCGTAGTGGAAACTATTGTGCCGGAGCCTGAACCAGAGGTGGAAGAAGTGAAAGTGGCTACGATTGTGGCTGCGCCTGTAGCGGGTGTGGCTTACGAATATGCGGAGCCGGAAGGTATCTCAATTGGTGGCCGAGTGATTCCGATTTATGATGTGGATAGTACGGTCTACGATGCTGGCAACCATGTGAACCGTTTCGGTAAATTACTATATGGCCATAACTCTGGGGCGGTGTTTGCGAGATTGAATGAACTTGGTGTCGGTAGTACTTTCACGATTAGAGAAGGTGGTGAGGCAATTACTTATGTAGTGGCCGAGGTGGCAATGTTTGAAAAGAACCAGGAGAATGGTCGTTTGCAGATAGATGGTTCGGGAAACTATATGAATAGCGTGGCGAAGGCTTGGGGGCATTCGGTCGCGCTAATGACTTGTGCTGGTACTCCGCTGGGTGGCGGTGATGCGACGCACCGTTTGGTGGTGTTTGCCGACGCTTTATAAAATGCTTCAATGTGGAAATCCGCTCGTAATGAGCGGATTTTTGGTGTGGGGGATTTGTGTGGTATAATAGTAAAAACATAAGGAGGATTTTATTGGATGTGCACTGGCATAAGATTTAGTGATGACAAAGGTGGGATGTTCTTTGGCCGAAATTTGGATTGGTCTTGTGGTTATGGACAGAAAGTAGTAATTACACCGCGTAGCTATTCTTATGAGAGTGCATTTCTTGGTAAGCAGACACCAAAACACGGCGCAATTATTGGTATGGCGATTGTAGAAGAAAATACACCGTTATATTTTGACTGCGCGAACGAGGCGGGGCTAGCGATTGCGGGGCTAAATTTCCCGGGTTATGCGAGCTATGCGCCGAATGCGATTGACGAAAAAACGAACGTGGCGGCTTATGAGTTCCCGCTTTGGGTGACGATGAATTTTCAGTCTGTAGATGAGGTGGAGGAGGCTTTGAAAAATGCCGCGATTGTGGCGAAGCCGATTAACGATAAGTTTCCGGTGTCAGAGCTGCATTTCATTATTGGCGACACTAAGCGTTCGATTGTGGTGGAATATACTGAAAATGGCATGGAGATTTTCCATAATGAAGTAGATGTGCTAACCAATCAACCAGGCTATGGCTGGCACAAAGAGAACTTGCGCAATTATCTGAATTTGTTCCCGCAGATGCCACAGAAGGTGCAGTGGCGGGATGCGACTTTTACGGCGTTTGGTAGTGGCTCTTTGATTAGAGGGTTGCCTGGCGATTATTATTCGCCATCGCGATTTGTGCGGGTGGCATATCTTAATACGCATTATCCGGTGAAGAGTACAGAGGAAGAAAATGTTTCGCGTTTGTTTCATACTTTGACTGGCGTGGCGATGATTGACGGTGCAGCACAGATGGCAGATGGCAAGTGTGAAATTACGGTTTATACTGGTGGGTATTCTTCTGCTAGCAAGACTTACTATTATAATACGTACGAAAACCCAGCGATTGTGAGTGTAAAAATGACGGATCATAATTTGGATTCGGCGGATTTGGTACAGATTTAAGATGCGAAGGTTGCTCGGTTTTATCATTACGGTGGCAATAATCGGGGGGCTAGGTTTCTGGGGCTATACCGCCGTAATGAACCAAACACTGAATATTAACGGCTTTTTTGTGGGTGGAATGACAAGGGGTGTAGATATTTCTTCTTATCAAGAAAATGTGGACATGGAAAAGCTGAAGGAGCAAGGGATTGAATTTGCCTACATTAAAGCTACGGAAGGTGACTTGCATGTGGATTTATCTTTTGCGGATAAGTGGAAGGATGCAAAGGTAGCGGATTTGCCAGCGGGGGCTTATCATTATTTTTCTTATAATATTAGTGGAACGAAGCAGGCAGAAAACTTTATTAAGACGGTTGGTTCGCTAGAAGGGCGATTAATCCCGGCTGTGGATATGGAGCTGACGCCAGAAGAGGTGAACAATCCACCAGAGAAAGACGATGTGGTGCGGGGGTTAAAAGCGTTTCTGGCAGTGGTGGAAGAGGAATATAAGGTGAAGCCACTGATTTATTCGCGACAGGATTATTATAATAAGTATCTGAAAGACGATTTTGCGGGCTATCCGAGGTGGATTACGAATGTGTTTTATCCGGTGTTTATTGATGCGGGTGATGACTGGACGATGTGGCAATATAATGTACATGGCACATTAGAGGGGTATAGCGGAGAGAAAAATATCGATCTTGATGTGGTGAATAAGAAAATAGGTCTGGACGCCTTAAGGTGGCGGTGATATAATAATAGTGTATATTTAATAAAGAAAGGAGATGGGGTGTTAGCTCATTTGGTAGAGCGCTTCCATGGCATGGAAGAGGCGACGAGTTCGAATCTCGTACACTCCACCATTTTTGTATGAAAACTATTTTGACTGGTATCAGGGTAAATAGTGAATTGCACCTAGGACATCTTTTAGGTGTAATAGTACCGATGGTGAGACTGGCGAATAAGCACTCAAAAGATTATAATGTAAATATCTTTGTGCCGGACTTGCACTCAATTATTTCTGAAGTTGACGGTGAGCTATCTAAAAATGTGCTAAGGACGCTGAAATATTATTTTGCGGCGGGGCTGGAGCTGAATGAAAATGTGCATATTTATCGGCAGAGTCATGTGCCGGCGCACTCGGAGCTGTGTTGGATTTTAAACTGCATTGCTACGATGGGCGAGATGAATAGAATGACGCAATATAAGGAGAAGTCGGAAGGGCGGGCAAGTTGCAACGTGGGGATTTTTGATTATCCGGTATTGATGGCGGCAGATATTTTGCTGTATGGGGCCGAGTATGTGCCAGTAGGCGAAGATCAATTCCAGCATATTGAATTAACGCGGAATTTGGCGCTAAGATTTAATAATCGGTTTGGCGAGATTTTTACGGTGCCAGTGAAGACGGCGGAGCAGGTGAAATTTATGGGGCTTGCTGATGGGCTAAGGATTAGAGATTTATTGAACCCAGAGAAAAAGATGAGCAAGTCTACAGCGGCGGAAAACTCCAAGATTATGCTGAGTGATGCGCCAGAGAAGGCGGCAAAGAAAATTATGTCGGCGACGACAGATTCTTATGGTAAGATTAAGTTTGATATGTGGGCGCAGCCGGGGATTTCCAACCTTTTGCAGATTGAGGCGATGGTGTCTGGGATGCCTTTGCAAGATGTGATTGCTACTTGGTCGGGTGAGACGCGCTATGGTGATTTAAAGAAGAAAGTGGCGGCGAGTGTGTCTGGAATGTTGTCTGAATTTCAGGCGAAACTAGGTGAGATTTCGGATGAGAAGGTTTTGGAGCTGCTAGAAGATGGCGAAAAATACGCTAATGAGGTGGCCAACGCGAAGCTGCTAGAAGTGCAAAGAGCGTTTGGACTGAGGTAGAATGATCAGGACGGGGAAAAAATTCAGCAAGCCGGAGATGTCGCGCGTGATTAATGGCGATGTAGTTTTAACGTCCGAGCCGGAAGCGCCAGAGAAAAAGCGGCTAGATATGATAATGGTGGAGATTTACAAGAGTTATAATCGCTCGACTTTGCAGAAATTTATTGAGAATGGCTTTGTGAAGGTGGACGGCGTAGTGGTGAAAAAGCCAAATCAGAAATTTGAAGATGGCGTGAAAATTGAGCTAAATGTGCCGGAAAGTCAAAAAAATGCTGATTTAACACCAGAAGTGATTTATGAAGATGAAAATGTGCTAGTTTTGGACAAGCCAGCGGGGCTACTTTCTATGGCAAAAGGTGAATATTGTCCGGAGAAGACCTTGGAAGATTATGGACTACTAGTGCATCGGTTGGATAGGGATACGTCTGGAGTAGTGATACTGGCAAAAAATCCTGAAACTCAGAGTATGCTGAGGCGACAATTTCAGGATAGAAGAGCACACAAGACTTATTATGCGATAATTTCTGGTCGTCCAAAGATGGACGAGGCGAGGATTTTTTTGCCGATTGCGCGGGATTTGAAGCGTCCGACGACTTTCCGAGTCGATGCGAATGGCAAAGATTCGGAGACGTTTTATAAAGTGGTGCGGGCAGATGATAAACATACGCTCCTAGAGCTAAAGCCGACTACTGGGCGTACACACCAGCTTCGTGTCCATATGAAGTTTATTGGTCATCCAATCATGGGAGACAAAGTTTATGGTGGAGAGTCGGCTGAAAGGTTGTTTCTTCATGCGGGTGGCTTAGAAATTACTTTGCCGGGGGGGCGCCGGATGCAGTTTGAAGCGCCTTTGCCGGAGAGCTTTGAGAATGTATTTTGACGATGTTTCTCAGATAAAAGAAATCGCATTAAGGACGTGCTGTGCGATTTTTGTAATGCCTGGTAGCGTTATTGCGCAAATTGACGGGGCGATTGTTTTAGAGCCGGAAGAAAAAACGGTGATTACGATTGAACAGGTGAGAAATGTACTGTCTAAATTATCAATGAAACAGCTAGGTGACGTTTTTGTGGTGGTGAGGCCGGCAGATAAGCTGGGTGAAGATGCGGCGAATGCGTTTTTGAAAAGTCTGGAAGAACCGCGTGATAAGGTGCATTTTGTGCTGGTGACGGATGCTCCGTCGAAGCTTTTGCCGACGATTCTGAGTCGGGCGGAAATTTATTTTTTGAAACGAAAAGCTACGGTTGCCGATGAGATTAATGCGGATGCGAAGACGAAAGAATTGGCAAAACGCTTGATTGTGGCGAGGCCGGGTGATTTGGCGGGGTTGGCAGATGAACTAACGAAGAAAAAAGATGGCGTGAGGGCGCGAGTATTAGAAGTGCTAGGTGTGGCGGTGGAGATGCTATATAAATCATATTTTAAGACGAATAATGAGCTGTTTGTGAAGAAATTGCCGAAGTTTTTGGCTTGCTACGAGGCAATTTCTGCAAATGGGCACATTAAACTACATTTAGTGGCAGATTTGATATAGAAATTAAATTATGCTAAAATGGTAGTATGCTAGCAGTGTTTGTAATTTTGGCCTTTGCGGTTTATTTGTCTTTCTTTTTTCCGCTGGATGCTAAGGAAGAGAAGAAAGAGGAGAAATCTACTAAATATTCACTGCAAATGAAGAAACTGTGGCAGATTGCGCAGACTTCTATGAAGGAGCGTAAGCCGTTTCGGGCAGAGAAGGCACTCCTCACAATTTTGAAATTCGATGAAAAAAATGCGGCGGCGTATAATCGCTTGGGGATTTTGTATGCGAAGAGTCAGAAATATGACGAAGCGGTAGAGTGTTTTGAAATTGCACAATCGCTAGACAATAACCCGGCGTCGATTCATAATGTAGGGTTGATTTATCTGGAAATTGGTGAATACGAAAAAGCAAGTATGGCTTTTTCGCAGGCGATCGATCTAGAAGGCGATGTCCCAGCGCGGCATATTGCTCTTGCGAAGGCAGAAGAAAAATTGGGGAATTATAAAAAAGCGATTGAGTCCTTAGAGAATGCTTATGAGCTAGATCCGAATGTGTCGGTGCTTCGGCAGATTTTGGCGATTTATGAAACTACGAATGATGCGGAGGCGGCGAATGCTACTACGGCAAGGATTGAAGCACAGATTACACGAGATAATTTGGCAAAGAAACGAAAGGCGAGCAAGAAGGCTATGCGCGCTGAGACGCGGGCGAATTCTAGGAATGTTGTGGCTCGTACATCTAGGGCGCGCTCGGTCAAAAAACGAGCTTAGAAATAGTTGGTTTTAAACAGTTTGGCGGTTGATTTTTGGTGATAGGTAGTGTATAATTGTTGTAGTGCTGGAATCGTCTAGTGGCAATGACAAGAGACTGTAAATCTCTCGGCTTCGGCCTTCGTAGGTTCGAGTCCTACTTCCAGCACCAGAATTAAAATTAGACCCGGAGGGTCTTATTTTAATTCTGATTTTTGGGAAGTGGGACGAGAACCGTAGGTTCGTCTTTTCAAGGAAACGGGTGAAAAAGAAAAGTGAACTTTTCTTTTTCCGAGTGACGCAGAAAAGGGAGCTTTCGCGAAGCGAAAGCGATGTCCTACTTCCAGCACCAAAAAATAGCGGGTTTAGACCCGCTATTTCTAGTTATTTAGTAGTTTTGCTAGCTTTGAGGTGTTCTTGTCTAGCGCTCAAACCTTCGATAATGAGTTTGACGATTGACCAGACAACGATGTTCAAAGTGCCAACCGCTAAAGCGACTAGTGGTACAATCAGGGTGCTTATACCAAGAGATTGGTTAAACAAAGCGATGATACCAGAGATGGCAAATGAAATAACGGCCAAAGCGAAGTACGTAATCTCGAGCAAAGTAAGCTCGCGACGGTCCTTGTATAGCTTAATTAAATCCTTAATCATTAATGCTCCCTATTAACTTTATTGATATATCTCTTCCATTATAACACACTTTAACCATAAAGTCAATAGCTAGGTCATATTTTTGGTGTATAGTCAGATAATTTGGGTATTTTTTATCTAGCCACGAGCATAGAAATATGCTATACTGGTGTCAGGTGCCGCGATAGCTCAGTTGGTAGAGCGCATCCATGGTAAGGATGAGGTCACGAGTTCAAATCTCGTTCGCGGCTCCATGTTGTTAATATAGTGCCTCATTTCATAGAGTCAATTGCTCTGTGAAATGAGGTATTTTTGTTGTAGAAGCTATCTCCGATATTCGCAATTTCGTTGAAGATAGTTTCAATCCTCCACATATTATATCGTTACAGTTTATGAGCCGGGACAGGGTCAAGTAGTTTTTCCCGAGCCGACGGCCGGTAAGCATATTTCTCCCAATCGCGAGGTATTTATGAGGTGGTATAGATTTTATGATGACTACTCCATGCATAAGATATCCGATAAAGCGTGGAGCGACTTTGAACAGAAACGTAAAGATGGGGCTGATATCTCTGAATATTTGCCCGAAGGCGATTGGCGGAATTATGACCAGACATAAACAACAACCTTTCCGAAAACTCAAAAAGCTCGACTTTGGTCGGGCTTTTCTTTACCCCACATTTATGGTATAATTTATAAAGACGGTCTATTTCTGAAACCGTAGCAGTTTAAAAGGGGGTAGAATATGATGAAATATCGCTTCGCAATTATTTTCTGGATTTGCGGCATGATTATAGGGTTAGGCGGTATGGCGCTCAACTTATATATCATCTTTTTTAACCGTTCATTATCCACTGATTGGCGCATAAATGTCGCCTGTTTTTTTCTTTGTGCAGTTTTTCCAACTCAGCAAGCTGTAAAGTTTGTTCGGTTTTATAAAACGGAAGGGAGAGCGAGAAAAGATGTATGAATTTTTGGATAATTCTCAATGGATCGGTCTAGTCGGCATTTTCACATTCCCATTTTTGGCCATGTTTGCTTACTTGAACAAGAAGAAAATCTTGGGAGGCATTTTCCTGGTTTTTGTAGCCCTGTCCGTTGTCGTAGCGAGCATAAGTTGCGAAATTGAATACAGAAAAGTCGAGTATACGGCAATAATTGAGGTTGAACCTGTGGAGTTCGTAAAAGAAGATCGAACTTCGGGTCGCGTAGTTTGGGGCATTGACGGAGAGCAATTCTTCCGCGATATCCACGATTGCGAGATTGTGGTTATCGATGAATCCGCATTCTCGAAAGAAACGCCTGACGTCTTAAAATTCCCAATCTTACCATACTTTCAATGGAACAGAACGGAAACTTATTTTACGGCAAAGATCTATGATCATGTTTTTCAGAGTAAACCAACGACCAAAGATATTTATCGTTTCTACGTCCCTAACTCATACCTTGACGATTCCGAATTTGATTGGCAGCGCCTTTTCGGAGTCAAAGGTTAATTCTCAAGCCTCTCGTTTTTCGGAGAGGCTTTTTTTACGGAGCGTATGGTCATCCGGCTTAATCTATCCGATTATCAGGTAAAATTCGATGACGACCTAAACTGCGCAGTCTTTAGGAGTTGGGAGATGTCTCGCTCAGTGGTTTCATAACGTTTTTTTATGGTATAATTTAAGGTATGAAGAATGAAATCGAGGCTCAGTTTTTAGACATTAATAAAGACGTTGTACGTTCTAAGCTAAAGGAAATTGGCGCGAAGCTAGAGAAACCGGAAGTTTTAATGCGACGCGTCGTTTTTTATACCGGTGAACATTCTTTCGTCCGCGTGCGCGATGAGAGTGACAAGATCGTTATGACTTATAAGAATGTCAGCGATGACCACTCTATCCTTGGCACAAAAGAAGTTAATATTGAAGTAAATGATTATGATGACGCAATTTTATTCCTCAAGGGTTGCGGGCTGGAGATTAAGGCCCGTCAGGAAACTAAGCGCGAAATTTGGAAATTTGGTGAAGTAGAAATCTGTATCGACACTTGGCCGTGGCTTCCAACTTTTATAGAAATAGAAGGACCGACTGAAGAATCAGTTTGGGAGACGGCGAAAAAACTCGGTTTTGATAAGTTTCAGGCCAAGTTCGGCTCGGTCGATACAACCTATCAGCACTATTACGGCGTCGAGCCAGAAGTAATAAATCTACATACGCCAGAGATTTTATTTGATATGAAACCGCCAAAATGGGCGAAGAAAGCATAACGGAATGAAAATTTATTTAGTACGACACGGCGAAACCGAATGGAACCGGCTTCATAAGAGGCAGGGGCGCACTGATATACCTCTAAACGAGACTGGGATTAAACAAGCTGAAGAATTACACGATAAGCTCAAGGATTTTGAGTTTGACGTTTGTTATTCCTCACCTCTTTCCAGAGCTAGGCAGACGGCAGAAATCGTCGTGAGCGGTAGATCTGAAATTATTTACGACGATCGCCTCATGGAGCGAAGCTTCGGTACACTCGAAGGCACAGATCCGGCAACGTGGAATCTCGAAGACGACTGGAGCGTTAAACTAAATGTTCGCAAAAAGGGTATGGAGCCCGTTCGCGACCTGCTTGCGCGCGGAAGAAAAATCCTCGACACAATTATCCAGGACAATAAGGACGACGCAAAAATCTTAATCGTAGCGCACAACGGAATCTTGCGGGCGATTCATTGGAATATTGTTGGCTACAATAGTGAAACTAATCTCAGAGAATTTAGACTAAAGAATACTCCTAGATAATTGTGTCACAAAACTTATTCACAGAACAAGAAACTGAAGATAAAACCAATCATTATCAAAAAGGTGTTGCCGTCAGTATCGGAATCATCTTAGTCGGAGCGGTCTTCGAAAATGCGATTTGGACGATTATCGGACTCATTCTCTTATTGTTTTCCGAGGTTATCGCAATGACAATTTTGAGCAATAGTCTGGATGGTTTTATGATTGTAGGATTTTGGCCGAAAGTTCTGCTGTCTATTTGCTTTTTTCTATTCCATTTGAAAGCGCCGAGCGACGACTGAATAAATCTGTCTTCTGAGTAATCCTGCCCTTTTCGGGCAAAGTTAAAGCCCGCTTTTTAAGCGGGCTTTTTCGCGGATTACAGTTATTCTGG
The DNA here is from genome assembly GCA_017512925.1 of Candidatus Saccharimonadota bacterium. Lineage (GTDB taxonomy): Bacteria > Patescibacteriota > Saccharimonadia > Saccharimonadales > Saccharimonadaceae > Nanosyncoccus. The sequence goes on from JAFWEN010000003.1 coordinate 139,945, forward strand.
CAAACGATTGCCATTCGCGGCGATGTTTTTATTGTAATACGCCTCGTCATCGGTGACTTCTTTGATGACCTTGATGAAATCGGGAACAACCAGCTTATCATTAGTTGAGTTAAATTCTACTTCGAGAATGGCGTATTTATCCGAAGTCGGATAAACGTCGATTTCAAGGTATTGGCCGGTTTCGCGTTGCATTATGCAAAAACGAGTTTTACGAATTGAATTGGCGCCTGGGCGAGCGTCAAGCAGAGCTTTGATGTATTCATCTCGTGAAATACGTTTTTCAATCTCAACTCTTTTTGCTGGATCCGGGGTCCAACGTTTAGTTGTCTTCGTAAAAATACAGTTGTCGCCCACGCTTCTTTGACGTACGCGAACTTCGTCATTTTCGTTGCTGCCAATCAGATAGGTTTGAAGAATTTCAACTTTTTGACAATTTGGCATTGCGTGCAGAAATTCTAAGTTCGGACATTCGATTAAGTATTTTCGTTCAATTTCGAATGGCTCGGGCTCCCCTAATACGATAGAAATTTCGGCAAGGAGTCTCTTTAGCTTGTCTTCAAAGCTTCCTTCATTTTTGATGATGCGCAGGTGGGGGTGCCCGACCCACGCATTTTGTGTCTTGCGGTCTAAGATGCAAGCTTCTTTTAGACCTTCATTGCGCGCAACATTGTTGGCGAGGGTATAAAATTCTTCGGCGCCATCTGCGGCGGTGACAAGATGAAAAACTGCATCATAACTACCAATAGCTTCATAGGCTTCAGCTCCGATTTGACGAATGCACTTATCGAATTCTTCGTTAGCCATGTAAGCTTTGTTGTCGTGCATTCCGCGATCGCAGACTACGAGTACTTTGTCGGTATCTTTCATTTCGTAAGCGGCTTCGATGCAATTTTTTTCTTTCGTCATTTGCGTTTTGAGCAACAATTTTTGAAAAAATAATGGGTCATCGAAGTCAATGGGGCATATTCCAGACGTGATGAGTTCGGTGGCAGCTTCATTGACGATTAGAGTGCGCCACCCAAACTTGCTGAAATAATTTGAAACCCAACTGAGTGCTGTAGTTTTACCAGCGCATGGACCTCCGGTCAAGACAATCTTGTATACAGTTTTCATGCCATTCACCTCCTAAACTGTAAGTTAAGGTTCTGAAGACTAAGTCTCCCTACTTCCAGGTTATTATATCACATATAAAAATTATTCTTCAATACCGGGTTCGATATCTGGAGTTTGAGTGGTGGAATCTTCGGCATTGGGATCAATGTCGTAATCGTGGGAGACGATTTCTGGGGTGGTGGTAAGGTCTTCAGCTACGACTACTCGGTAAGTTACTCTTTCGGAAACATAGCCATCGGCTGCGCTGGCATAATCGTAAACGATTTCAGTTTCGCCTGGGTTAATGCCTTTGAATTTGTAAACAATTTTGAACGGAGCGCCAACTAAATCGGAACTTTCTTCGACAGTCTGCTCGTCTACCAATTCTACTATATCTGGGGTTTTAACTTCGTAAGACCAGAAATATGGAGTGCCGGCGATAGCGGGCATGGTAATAACTGCAATGTCTTTGGGCTCGGCTGGTTGTGTATTGTTTTTTGAGATAACAATGGCGGCAGTGGCAGCGCCAATGGCGATTACGCCTGCAATGATAATTCCGATGATAACTTTCTTTTTCATAATTTTCCTCGTGTTATATATTTATTATAGCATACAGATTTATGCATAAACAAATATCCAAACTAGGCCTGGGCGATAGCTATGTTTTATATTATGTGTTATACTTTTTCTAGAAAGGAGTTATTATGTTTAATTTAAAAGGACGCGTGGCGGTAGTGTCTGGAGCTTCGTCTGGGTTAGGTCAGCAGATGGCTTTAGCCTTTGCAAGACAAGGTGCAAAGTTGGTGATTTTGGCACGGCGTTTGGAGAGGCTAGAAGAATTTAAACCGAAGCTAGTAAAAGCTGGAGCAGAGGAAGTGTTGGCGATAAAATGCGATGTAACTTCTACTGATGACATTAATGCAACGGCTGTGGCAACAGAGAAAAAATTTGGCAAAGTAGATATTTTGCTAAATTGTGCTGGTTCATCTAAAGACAAGGGTGTGCTTGAGATGACGGATGAAGAGTGGGACTTTACGATCGCAACGGATGAGACATCAGTATTTAAGATGACGCGAGCATTTGCGAATATTATGAAGAAAAATAAGTATGGGCGGATTATCAATATTGCTTCGATGTATGGTTTGGTGGGTAACACTGAAATACACACGGTGGCGTATCATGCTTCGAAGGGGGCAGTAGTGAATTTTACGCGGGCAGTGGCAGCGGAGCTTGCGACTTTTGGGATTACCTGTAACGCGATTTGCCCGGGGTATTTTGAAACGGAGCTGACAAAAACAGTATTAGATACACCGAGATTTCAAGAATTTGCTAAAACTCATGTGCCGATGGAACGATATGGGAAACCAGGGGAGTTAGATGCGGCAGCAGTGTTCTTGGCATCGGAAGAAGCATCATACGTAACTGGGTTAATTATGCCAGTAGACGGTGGTTATACTTGTATTTAAGAAAGGAGAAAATATGAAAACTAAGTATGATGGTACTAAAACTTACGAAAATCTAAAGAAGGCTCTTGCGGGGGAGAGTGAGGCACGCAATAAATATGATTTCTATGCGTCAAAAGCAAAGAAAGATGGTTACGAACAAATTGCGGCGATTTTTGCGGAGACGGCATTAAATGAAAAAGAGCACGCAAAAATGTGGTACAAAGAGCTCCATGGTGGTGCGGTAGAGGATACTGAAGTGAATCTTGAGGCGGCAGCGGACGGTGAGAATTACGAGTGGACGGATATGTATAAGGGATTTGCCGAGACGGCGCGCGAAGAAGGTTTTGACGAGCTGGCCGAGAAATTCGAAGAGGTGGCCGCGATTGAAAAATCACATGAAGAGCGCTACCGCAAATTACTGTCTAACGTGAAGGAAAAGAAAGTTTTTTCTAAAGATGGGGATGCGATTTGGGTATGTAGGAATTGCGGACATATTGTGGTGGGCAAGGAAGCGCCGGAAATTTGTCCGGTTTGCGCGCATCCGAGAGCGTACTTTGAAATAAAAGCTGAAAATTATTAAAATATGTGATATAATTAAATGGATGCCGACTTAGCTCAGCTGGTAGAGCAACGGTTTTGTAAACCGTAGGTCGTCAGTTCAAACCTGACAGTCGGCTCCATTTTTTTGTGGTATAATAGGGTTATGGAAATATTTTTAGGTGTGATGGGGGCGATAATAATTGTAATGCTTGGCGTGGTAATTTATATTTTGAGTCGCCCGCGTGATGAAAAGAATTATAAAGAACTAGAAGAGAGATTAATCCGGATGGAAGGTGAGGTTGGGAAGATTAATCCATCGATCGACCGAAATTTCCGAGAAAATCGTAAGGAAATCTCTGAAAATCTTGAGCGTTTGCAAAATGGGAATGAAAGAAAACTAGAAGAGATGCGCGAAACGGTGGATGAAAAGTTGAAGGCATCGGTAGAAAAGAGATTTAACGAGAGTTTTAAGTCAATTTCTACGCAACTGACGCAGGTATATCAGGGTTTGGGTGAAATGAAAAATTTGGCGACTGGCGTGGGAGATTTGAAAAAAGTAATGGAGGGCGTGAAAACACGGGGGATTTATGGTGAAGTGCAACTGGGCGCAATTATTGAGGACATTTTGAATAAAACACAATATGTAGAAAACTATGCTACGAAGCATGGTTCTAACGATAGGGTGGAATTTGCGGTGAAGATGCCCGGAAAGGAAGAAGATGTGTACCTGCCGATTGACTCAAAGTTTCCGGTGGAGAATTATTCGCGATTAATTGCGGCCTATGATACTGGGGCTAAAGCGGACATCGTGGTTTACCAGAAGGCTCTGGCGAATGACGTAAAGGAACAGGCTAAGAAAATTTCTACGAAGTATATTGATCCGCCAAAAACGACAGATTTTGGGATGATGTTTGTGCCAACGGAGTCACTTTATGCGGAAATTATTAGAATACCGGGGCTTTCTGATGAAATTAGGAAAAAATACAATATTAGTATCGCATCGCCTTCTACTTTGCCGGTAATGTTGTCGGGACTTCTGATGGGCTTTAGGACGGTGGCGATTGAAAAACGTTCGGCGGAAGTGTGGCAGACTTTGGGCGCGGTAAAGACGCAGTTCGGTAAGTTCAGCGAACTTTTGGAAGGCGTACAGAAAAAATTGCAAGAGTCCGCCAATAAGATTGAATCTGCCAAGACTACATCACGACAAATCGAGCGCAAGCTCAAGAATGTAGAAGAGTTGCCAGAGAGTGAATCGGTGAAACTAATTGGTGAGATTTAGAAAGTTCTGACGGTATTGAACGGAAAGAGGCGCAGGATAACTGGGCCGATGATGCGACAGTAGGGAATGGTGCCAAGACCGTTACGGGAGTCCCAGGAGTTGGAACCTTCGCGGTTGTCACCGGAGACGAATAATTCGCCGTTTGGTACGGTGATGTCTATTTCGCCAGAAGTGTGCTCTTTGGGACCGTCAGTGTCTGATTTACGCCATTCAGTATCATAGACGAAGCCGTCTGGATGTTCGTCGTTATAAACTGTAAGTGTGCCGTCTTTGACCACAACACGTTCACCTGGGAAGGCAATGACGCGCTTGATGATGTATTGATCGGTGACATTATTTGGTACGGAGCAAGTCATTGGATTGTTGGCGCCGGCTTCTTGATATTCTTTGATTTTGGCTTCATCGGCGTTAACGAATACGATGATTTGGCCGCGCTCTGGTACATATTCCTGCCCTAAGAAATGCGACCAACTGACAGCGGCGCGATTGACGATGACGCGGTCATCGTTTTGCAAAGTATTTTCCATGCTACTGCCAACGACATTATAGGAGCGATAAATATAAGTGTTTAAAAAAACGGTAAATAAAATAATAATTAAAATAAACGAGATTAAACTCAAAATATCTTTAAGCAAAGGATGTTTTTGAAAAAAAGTTGGTGTCATTTAATTATTATAACACAATAAAAACAGGTTTTGGGCTGAGCTTAATTTTTTAAGTTTTATTTAAACTATTGTTTGATATAATGGGTATATGGCTGATTACGTTTTAGCAAGAAAATCAAGAAATATCGCGTCTAGCGCGCTTCATATACTGCTTAATATTTTGCTAGGGTTTGCGGCGGTTTTGTCTACAGTATTCAGTGGCAGCCCGGTGTTTGGTATCTTGCTAGTGTTTGTTTCAAAGTGGCGTGTATTTGCGGTGCGCAGTAGGTATTTATGGATTAATATTAAATCCAACCTAGTGGATTTTATTGTTGGCATTAGCATAGTGTTATTATCGTATTACTCGGGGATTTCACTGATGCCGGTGCATTTTGTTTTGATTGCGACTTATGTGGCGTGGTTGTTATTTATCAAGCCACTTACTTCTGAAAATGCGACCTTGATGCAATCTTTGTTCGCGGTATTTTTGGGGATTTCAGCGATTTCGATGATGACCGCGACGATGGACGCAGTGCTTGCGGTGATTCTATCATTTTTAGTGGGTTACGCAGGGAGTCGGCATGTGCTTTCGCAGGCTTCGAGCAAGGATTTTACCTTAGCGACGTTAGTTTGCGGATTGGTTTTTGCGGAAGTGGCGTGGCTGTGTCATTCTTGGGGAATTGTATACGACATTAATTTCCCGTTCGAGACTGGAATCAGGATTCCGCAATGTGCAATTATTTTGACCATTTTTGCCTTTATATATAATTATGCAAGGCAGGCAATGGTGCGATATCAAGATGATTTTCGTCTCAAGAATATACTGGGCCCAGTATTATTCGGTGCGGTGCTCATCGGGATTATCGTGATTTGGTTTAGCAATCCAATATTTAATATTTAAGGAGGTAAAATGAGTGAAGGAAAAAAGAATGTAGATGTTGCTAGCGAAGCCAAGGCGGATGTTTCTGATTCGAACTCGGCTGAGGTGTCAAAAAACAATACTAGCCCAGTGGCAATTGTGCTGGCTAGTGTGGCAATTGTGCTGGCGGGTGTGAGCTCGGTGTTTTCGTATCTCAGTTATCAAAAATCTTCTACGCCGCTGACAATTTTAAATAGTGGTTCGGATGGGAACTTGACAAGTTTTGTGGAGGGCTCAATCGCGGATGTGGTGGATAAGGTTTCTGCAAGCGTGGTATCTATTGTGACGACTACGAAATCTAGTAGTTATTTTGGTCAGTCGGTGACTGGTTCAGCGGCAGGAACTGGGATAATCGTATCGGGGGATGGTTATATTTTGACAAACAAACATGTAATTGATGGCGCGAGCAAAATTACAGTAGTACTAGATGACGGTACGGCCTATGAGAATGCGGAGATCGCGGAGGTTGATCCATTGAATGATGTGGCGTTTTTGAAGATTAAAGATGTGAGCGGATTGCCGGCGGCGTCGCTAGGCGATTCCAAAACGATTTCGGTGGGGCAGCAAGTGATTGCGATTGGCAATGCACTGGGTGTATATCAAAACTCAGTGACTTCTGGGGTGATTTCCGGGACCGGTAGGACTTTGACGGCTTCTGATAGCACCGGGTCGGCATATGAGACTTTGAGCGATATGATTCAAACTGATGCTGCGATTAACTCTGGTAATTCGGGCGGGCCATTAGTAAATGCGGCTGGAGAGGTGATTGGTATTAATACCGCCACATCTAGTACGGCAGAAAATATGGGTTTTGCAATTCCGATTTCTAGCATTAAAGGGATGCTGAAACAATTAACTGAAAGTGGTAAAGCTTCGCGTGCGTATCTTGGCGTGTATGGTTCGCAAATTACGCCGGAAGCAGCAAAGGAATATAATTTGCCAGTGACAGCGGGGGCATATCTGTATAGCGCTTCGAATTATTCTTCGATTGTGAAGGGCAGCCCAGCCGAGAAAGCAGGTCTTAAAGATAAGGATATTATTACGGCAGTAAATGGAGTTAAAATTGGTACGGCCGGCTCACTTTCTACTTTGATCGGTGAATATAAGCCGGATGATACAGTACAGTTGACTGTGATTCGTGATGGCAATGAGATGGCGATTAATGTGACTTTAGGCGCATATAAAGAATAAAACCACAAGTTTCCTGTAAATCGTAGCCTCTAGCGTAGGCTACGATTTTTTGATGTTGGCAGGGGTCGGCTTCTAAGACAAGGCGCTGGATTTCGCGTTCAGTACACTGATCGATGAGTTTCTTGATGAGGCTAAGGCCGTGGTCTTTTGCATAAAGGGCGATAGCTGGTTCTTTGGAAAGAGCTTTTTTATCTAGCCAATCCCATTCGGGATCTACATAGGGAAGATTAGCGACAATTAAATCAGGGGTAAATTTGACATTATCGAGTAAGTATGATACAATGAAGGTAGGTGATACGCCATGCAATTTGGCATTTTTTTGTGCAACTTTGAGGGCTTTTTCTGATACGTCTGAGGCATAGATTTTTGCTTCTGGTAGTTCTTTGGCTAGAGTGATGGCGATACAGCCAGAGCCGGTGCCGACGTCTAGAATAGTGATATCTTTGGAAATTTGTGGGGCGCTGGGCTTGACGCCGGGTAAATATGGTATTCCGGCGAGGTTAAGGACGATATCAATGGCTTGTTCGGTTTCTGGGCGAGGGATAAGAACGTCTGGCGTAATCAAAAAGTCACGGCCGTAGAAATTAATTTTTGAGTTCTCGTTCATGTTTAACTAGCTCGTGAATTATATCTTCGATATCGCCATCCATTACGGCAGGAATGTTAGAACGAGAATAGTGGATGCGGTGGTCGGTGACGCGGTCTTGCGGGAAATTGTAAGTGCGAATTTTTTCGCTGCGGTCACCAGTGCCGATAAGTGATTTGCGGACATCAGAAGCGGCAGCCATTTCTTCAGCTTTTTTCTTTTCTAGGAGACGGGAGCGGAGGATATTCATAGCTTTGATGCGATTTTGCTGCTGAGAACGTTCGTCTTGCATGGCTACCATGATGCCAGTAGGCAGGTGCGTGATGCGGACGGCAGAGTCGGTAGTGTTGACGCCTTGGCCGCCGTGACCACCGGAACGATAGATGTCGATACGGAGATCTTCTGGCTTAATTTCTAAATCTTGCTCTGAAGCTTCAGGTAAGACGGCGACGGTGGCGGTGGAAGTATGAATGCGGCCTTGGCTTTCGGTGACGGGGACGCGTTGGACACGGTGGACGCCGCCCTCGAATTTAAGCTGGCCGTAGGCATTATCGCCGCTAATCTTGAAAATTACTTCTTTCATGCCGCCAGCTTCGTTCTGGTTCTCGGAGACAAGCTCTGGTTTCAAATCATGGGCTTCGGCGTATTTAATATACATACGATAGAGCTCACCGGCAAAGAGGGAAGCTTCGTCGCCACCGGCGCCAGCGCGGATTTCAAAAATAGCAGGCTTATCATCTTCTGGATCGCGCGGGATGAGGAGCTCTTCTAGTTTAGCCTTTTTAGCTGGAATCTTAGACTTGAGACGCGCGATGTCTTCGCGGGCGATTTCGCCGAGTTCTGGATCGCTAGCCAGTTCTTCAGCTTCCTTGAGAGCTTGTTCGTCTTTGGTGATTTCGGTGGCGAGATCGATGATTTCGCGTAGCAAATTGGCGCGTTTGGCTTTCGTGGCAAAGTCGGGAGCGGAATAAGCATCTGGAGTAGCCAAAAAGTTATCAATTTCAGTGAGTTCGTCTTTATATTTCTTTAAATCCATGTTATAATTATAGCACAGTTTATGGATCTTTAGCTCAGTTGGCTAGAGCGTACGATTCACATTCGTAAGGTCACTGGTTCGAGCCCAGTAAGATCCACCAGATTACATATAACTCGGCATTTTCGCCGATTTTTTGGTGGTAAGATTCTGTTAAGTACCTTGCAGCGATAGTATGCAATTTTAGACCATTTTTGCCCCTATTAAACTGTCTGTTAATACCTATTCAGTTCAATACTTACTTGTCATTCGACAAATTTGGTTGACGGCCTGATTGACTGCAAAAATACTATATATTCTTATTACCGTCATAGTTGATCAATATTCAGGTTTTACTCTAAATAAAGGCACAATATTAATTATTAGATAACGATAATCTCAATATACTATCAGTGCTATTGTAAGATATTAAGGCGTCCTTCCCGTTTACAGTTACTGGGCACTTAACAGATGGGCCGTCTGCCGTACAATCGCCAATCTTGAAAACGGTGCGATTGTCATTTTTGTCCAACATTTCCCCAAGTAATATAGTAGTTTTACCATCGTCGTTGCTAGTTTCTTGTCCAGTGGTATCGGAAGTTATCGTCTCTGTATCAGTATCCACTTCTTCTATTTTGTTATTAAGATCAGATATTTTAGTTTCAAATTCCTCTATCTTTATTATCTTATCATTTATTTCAACTTTTAAATCAGAAATCTGGCTATCCTTCTCATAACTTTGCATCATGCCATAAACACCAAACCCAATACCACAAATAGCTACAATACACGCAATCGCAGTAGTAATTTTTAATCCATTTCCACCTTTTTGCTTATTTTCTGCTACAGGTGCCACCGGCATTACTGGTGCACTAGCATCTACATTTTGTTCCATAAATTACCTTTTCTATAATACTTACGTTTCTATTATAACATGGTTTGATTTTTCCAGAATATTTTCTCTAAAGATTGTTAATGCTTGCCAAATTCGCCCCCACCATATGGTTTATAAAATATTTTTTAGCTATTACGCAATCTATCGATGTCTGTTAAATCCCCTCGCCTGCAGAATGGTTCTTTTCGTATTCTTTTACCGCATCTGCAAGTGCTTCGTGGCCAAGAATCGAACAGTGGAATTTATGTTTCGGTAAGTTGCCAAGATAATCATCGATTGCCTTAGCATCAATTTTTAATGCTTCGTCGATAGTTTTGCCTTTTATCATTTCGGAAAGCGCTGAGGTTGAAGCGATCGCTGATGCGCAGCCATAAGCTTTCCAACGCGCATCAGTTATTTTATTATCTTCGACTTTGATGTACATCTTCATCTGGTCACCGCAGACTGGATTCCCGACGGTTCCGACCGCATCATAATCAAACTGGCTTTCATCGCCAAAAAGAAAATTGCGCGGATTCATAAAATGATCTTTTACTTTATCTGAATAAATCCATTCTTGGTTTTCCATTATGCCTCCTTCATCTTTACGGTGCTGATTTTCTGTAAACGTTCAATAATTCCTGGTAAAACTTCCATCACTCTTTCAATGTCTGCTTCAGTATTATCTAGCCCAAACGAGAAACGAATAGACGAATGAGCCACTTCGGCGTCGCCAGTTTTTGCCATCAGGACATGGCTCGGCTTTATATCACCAGACGCGCAGGCCGAGCCAGTCGAAACCACTATGCCTTCAGCGTCGAGATATAGCTGAATCGACTCTCCTTCGGCGGCCTGAAAGGAAGCATTAAGGATATTTGGCAGGGATTTGCCTGGGGCTATATCGGTATTAAGACTACTACCTGGTATTTCAGTAAGAATTCTCCGCGCTAAGAGGTCGCGGAGCTTGCGAACGTGCGTATTGTATTGCTCCCAGCTCTTCTCGCGCTGAATCTTTTTGAGAGCAGCACCGAAACCAATAATGCCAACAGTGTTATAGGTGCCGCCACGACGTTTATTTTCCTGATTTCCACCAATTATTAGTGGGGTGAACGGAACGCCCTCTTTAACATAAAGTGCGCCGACGCCAATAGGCCCACCAATTTTGTGCGCACTGAAAGTAGCGTAATCTAGACCGAGCTCGCAAACGTTAATTGGAATCTTACCGAGCACCTGCGTTAAATCCGAGTGTACATAGGCGCCACGTCGGTCGGTTACTAATGGCTTACCCCATTCAGAAATCGGCTCAAAAAGCGAATCTTCTTTCGGGGTTGTAAGGCTTCGCGCTTCTTTTACAATTTTTTGAATATCTAAAATTTCGCCGATTTCATTATTGGCGAGCATATATGAATAGAGCTTTGGCAATTTGTTGCCAGAGACTTTGTCGGCAAGCTCTATGATTGAATGGTGTTCAAGCGGCGACGTTTCGATCTGATGCCCGGCAAACGTGCGAACAATTGTATTATTCGACTCACTGGCACCAGAAGTAAATATAATTTCAGAAGGTTTTGCGCCAATTAGTTTAGCTAAAGTTTTTCGCACATCTTCGATTTCGTTCATCGCTAGGTGTCCAGGAGTATGTAGGGCCGATGCATTCGCAAAGAAACGCGTTTCCGCGTCGTGCATAGCATTAAATACCTCTGGCAACATAGGCGATGTTGCCGCATAGTCCAAATACACCATATTCTGTTAATTATATCATGAGGTGCAAGTTATTGCCATCAGACGTATATCTTCTTTATATGCTGTTAAAACCTGGTTAATTGAATCCCACCAGCTAAGTTAAGCGCATAATTATGTGCTTTTTTGTTGCGGACTCGAGACCTTGCGGTGCGAGCCCAGTAAGATCCACCAGCTAAGTAAGTGTGCACAGTTAGGCGCTTTTTTGTTGTGGGCGTATTATTGGACTAATGCGAGAAAATATGTTATAATACGTCAATGGGCTTAGTCTAGAACATTGAAAGGAGGATAGTATGTGGCACGATGAAACTTTTGAAGAAATGATAGAAGCGTTCGAGGTAGTTAGAGCCGGCACGAAAAAGAATGACCCTTATCTAACCGTTCTCAAAGAAGAAATTTACCTTAAGTTTATGGAATATCTTAAAGATCTTGCGGAAGAAAAGTATGGGGAAATTTTAGAGAGCATGAACTTGATGGTCAACTATGATTTAAATATTGGTAATCGTGGAAATCATCTGCTAAAATACGGCGGGTTTTTCATTTTCTGGATTATGGTATAATATACGATATGCTAAGTGTTGAGAGAGTGAGCTATGAAACTGAAGGGAAGTGCATTTTAAAAAATGTGAACTTCGAGGTGGCTGAGGGGGAGTTTTTGGTGATTATAGGACCGAATGGGAGTGGCAAATCGACACTTGCAAAAATAGTGATGGGAATTTTGTCGCCGACTAAAGGGCGAATCTTTTGGAACGAAAAAGACGTGACAGATTTGAATGTGACTGAGCGGGCAAAATTGGGAATTTCTTATGCATTTCAGGCGTCGGTAAGAATGAAAGGTATAACGGTAAAAAAAATATTGGAGATTGCGGGCGGGAGTGAGTGTGCAGAGAAACATCTACGAGAAGTGGGGCTGGAACCGGCGGAGTATTTGGAACGGGATTTGGGTGGAGAGCTTTCTGGCGGGGAAAGAAAACGAATTGAGATAGCCTCGGTACTGGCAAAGAATGCAGATTTGATGATTTTTGATGAGCCGGAGGCTGGGATTGACTTGTGGAGTTTTGAAGATTTGAGGCGAGTTTTTAAGCGACTAAATAAAGCTAAAAAAACTTTGATTGTAATTTCACACCAAGAGAAAATTATAGAATTAGCAGACAGAATACTGACGCTTGGAAATGGTAATTTGAAAGAGGGACTGAATGGACTTAAGTGAGATTGAATGGAAGGCGCTGAATACAGTGGCAGATTTATACGAAATTCCAGAGGGGGCGTATAATTTTCGTATTAATGGCAAAGTGGCGGGACGAAACTCTACGGCGGCGATAGATGTAAGTTCTAAAAGCAATGGCAAAGGGTTAGAAATCCGTATTAAGCCTGGCACAAAAAATCAGAGCGTGCATATTCCGGTGATAATTTCGCATAGTGGGCTAAGTGAAGTGGTGGAGAACGATTTTTATGTGGGTGAGGGAGCGGACGTGGTGATTATTGCGGGGTGCGGGATTTATAATTGTGGCGGGCAGGATTCGATTCACAATGGAGTGCACAGACTGTTTGTAGAAAAAAATGCACGGGTGGTATACCAAGAGAAACATTATGGATTTGGTCAAGGCGGAGGAGCGAAAATTTTGAACCCAACGACGAGCGTCTTTCAGGAAGCGGGAAGTGAAGTAGTGATGGAACTAGAGCAACTAAAAGGTGTAACTTCAACAAATCGTGTGACAAAGGCTTCGCTAGAGGAAAGGGCGAAATTGATTGTCCGGGAGAAGTTGCTAACGCATGGAAAACAGTTTGCGAATAGTGAGATAGAAGCAAGATTGGTGGGAGAAAATTCGTCGGTAGATATAGTGTCGCGTGCTGTGGCGCAGGACTATTCCGAGCAGAAGTTTTGTTCACGGATTATCGGGGAAGCAGCTTGTCATGGGCATTCGGAATGTGATGCGATAATCATGAATCAGGCTAAAGTAATAGCAGTGCCATCTTTGGAGGCAAAATCGGTGGAAGCGGAGTTAATTCATGAGGCGGCGATTGGAAAAATCGCAGGTGAGCAGTTAATGAAGCTAATGACGCTAGGTTTAACACGGGCGGAAGCTGAGTCGCAGATTGTAAATGGATTTTTACAATAGAAAAAGAGCGAGACAGACGTCTCGCCCCTAATAAGCGCGGTGCATCGCTTGCTCCGCACTTTGGTGCTGTTTTTACTCGCAGGCCAGCCTACCTCCACATTTTTGGAGAACGTATTCCTCTAGACAGAGGCCGTTGTCCATGATTTCGTGAGCTACCTCGGGTGAACCGACGAAGCGAATCTCGTAGGGCGCAGCTTCATGGCCGGTAATGTTTTCCTTGCCTGCCGGATAACGACGAATAAAACCGTAATCTGGTAGGAGTTCAGTTACCTGCTCGTTTTCGGGGATTTTATTCCCCTCACTGAGCCAATATGGACCATCGCCGTCTGGTAGGTAGTCGTCAATGATGAGGCTAATATTTAATCCTGTGTGATGTTCAGAATAACCTCCGCGCACTTGTGGCGTGAGGTCGTAGTTCTCATAAAGCCAATCTTGGTCGGCTTTTGAACGGTAGCCGCTGAGCAGACCAATCAGGATGCCTTTATTGCGACAAGCTCTACGCAGGTCGGAAAAAGCTTGTAATGCTTTGTATTCAAGCTTTTCTTCGTCGCCGGTAGTGTCTTGTTTAGTGACCGCCAAGTCATCTTGCAGATTCAGATCATATTTGTCTCCGAAAGTGTAAGAATGATCTTGGTTGACCACTATCAGATAATCTCTCTGGTAGTCGGCCGTTTCGGCTTCGGATGGTTTAGTGCAGCTGACGAGTAAAACGATGATGAAAAGAGCAAAGATAATTTTTTTCATTTTTATTCACCCCCAAATTATCCTATTTCTATTATACCACACTTTTGCCTGTTTGTAAAGATGAGGCTTAAGCTTGGTGTTGTAATAATTACTTTTTAGCATAAAAGACTTGTAAATCCATATATGGTGGTGTATTATAGTAACAAGGCGCTATATATACGAAAAACTGAACGACGAAGGAGGTAGAATGTTCAAGAAAATCAAGAAACGTGATGGGAAAATTGTAAATTTTAACCCGGATAAAATTACTGATGCGATTGCAAAGGCGGGGCTAAAAACGGAGGAGTTTAAATACGATAGGGCGAAAGCTTTGTCCGACAAGGTGGTGAAGCGGGCCGAGGAAACTTTGAACACCCGTACCCCACATGTAGAGCAAATCCAAGACATTGTGGAAGAAGTGTTAATGGAATCGTCATTTAAAAAGACGGCACGGGAGTATATCCAGTATCGACAGGAGCGTTCGAGGGTGCGTGAGGCGAAATCCGATTTGATGAATATTTACAAGACTATTTCACACGCGGATGCAAGCGAGGATTCGGATGTAAAGCGTTCGAACGCAAACGTAGATGGAAACTCAGCAATGGGTAAGATGTTGCAGTTCGGCGCGGAGGGGTCTAAAGTTTTTGCAAAGACATTGTTGCTACGCCCAGATATTGCGGCGGCGCACGATAATGGTGACATTCATATTCATGATTTGGATTTCTACGCAACGGGGACTTTGACTTGTTGCCAAAGCGATCCGTTCGTATTATTTGAGAACGGTGGATTTAATACCGGTCACGGTCATTTGAGAACGCCGAATTCAATTGGGAGTTATGGAGCACTGGCAGCGATTTTGTTGCAGGCAAACCAGAATGAACAACACGGCGGACAATCTATTCCAAATTTTGACTATGCGATGGCTCCAGGTGTAAATAAATCTTTCCGCAAGGCTTTGAAGAAGAATCTAGAAAAATATAATAAGTTTAGTGGAAAAAAATTGTCGCTCGAAGTAAAAGATACTTATGAATATGGTGACGATGAAAAATTAAAGAAAGCGAAGTGGCCGAAAGAAATAGTCGAAGCATCGAATGAAGATGTCGAACGCGAGACTTTGCAGGCCATGGAAGGTTTTGTTCATAATCTCAACACTATGCATTCTAGAGCCGGTGCGCAGGTGCCATTTACATCGATTAACTTCGGAACAGACACCTCGGAAGCGGGACGATTAGTCTCTAAATATTTATTGGAAGCGACTGAGAATGGTCTTGGTAAGGGTGAGACGCCGATTTTCCCGATTTCTATCTTTAAGGTGAAGGAAGGCGTAAACTACAATCCGGAAGATCCGAACTATGATTTGTTTAAGAAATCCATGGAAGTTTCAGCAAAGAGGCTATTCCCGAATTTCTGTTTTATCGATGCACCGTATAATCTAAAATATTACAAGAAAGGCGATTATCGTACAGAGATTGCGACGATGGGTTGCCGGACGAGAGTATTCGCGTCGGTATTCCCGGAGAGTGATGGCATTGTGACCGGGCGTGGAAATTTGTCATTTACGACGGTAAATTTGGTGCGGTTAGGGATTAAACATGGTATTGCACTGAAGGAACGTAAAGAAGCAGACTGGGATGCATTTTATACTGAGCTAGATGAGAAAATGGATCTTGTGAAAGACGAACTTTTGGAACGCTTCGAATTCCAGGCGAACCAGCATGTACGCAATTTCCCGTTCTTGATGGGACAGGGGAACTGGTTTGGAAGCGAGAAGCTGAACTGGAATGATAAGCTACGCGATGTAATCAAGCATGGCACACTCTCGATTGGGTTCATTGGTCTTGCTGAGACGTTGGTGGCAATGGTGGGTAAACACCACGGTGAAGATGAAGATGCTAGGGAGCTTGGTTTGGACATTGTGACCCATATGCGAGAAAAATGCGATGAATATTGCAAAAAGTATAAATTGAACTTTTCACTTTTGGCAACTCCGGCAGAAGGTATTGCAGGGCGCTTTACCAAGATAGATCGCAATGAGTATGGTAAGATTAAGGGTGTGACTGATAGGGATTTCTATACTAATTCCTTCCACGTGCCAGTGTATTATCCGATTTCGGCGTTCCGGAAGATTGAAATCGAGGCGCCATATCATAATTTGTGTAATGCGGGACATATCACTTATATTGAGCTAGATGGCGATCCATCACAGAATATTGAGGCGTTTGAGTCGGTAATTCGGAAGATGCATGACTGTGGAATTGGCTATGGTTCGGTGAACCATCCGGTGGATCGTGACCCGGTCTGCGGATTTTCTGGTATAATTACTGGAGAAAGATGCCCGCATTGCGGAAGATTAGAAGGAGATGTAAAGTTTGAAAAATTGGAACAAAATTGCAATTGCTAATATAAAATCTGCACCGCAGCCACCGGAAGGATATATTCGTTTGTCGGGGCCGTGTGAGCACGATAATATTGTGAACGGAGATGGACTTCGTGCGGTGGTTTGGACACAGGGGTGCCCGAATCACTGTCCAGGATGCCAAAATCCAGAGACTTGGGATTTTGCGGCTGGAAAATTGGTAAAGATTGAAGACGTGTGCAAAGAACTAAAGATCTATCCAGGGCAGGCGGGGGTAACGTTCTGTGGTGGGGAGCCGTTCGCACAGCCAAGGGCATGTCGTGAGATTGCAGAGTATGCGCGTAAAGAATTAGGATGGAATGTTTGGAGCTTTTCTGGCTTTACTTATGAGCAGATTGAGGAAGCTGGCGGTGAGGCCTTAGAGTTCTTAAAATCGCTAGATGCATTGATTGATGGGCCGTTCATCAAAAGTCAGCTGGATTTCAACTTGAAGTTTCGGGGATCGCGAAATCAGAGGATATTGCATCTTGAATATGGCACAGGCAAAATTATGGAGGTAGAATGAAAATTTTGGTGCTTGGGGCGGGAGCCTTTGGTACAGCGCTTGGGGGGATATTGACTGAGAATGGACATGAAGTAGTCTACTTCGACCCGATGTTGGGCGTACCGTTAGAAGAATGCCTAAAAGGAGCAGAGCTGATGGTACTGGTGGCGCCATCGTTTGCGTTGCCTGAGCTAGTGCCGAAATTGCCGCGCGAGATACCGCTCGTGATAGCGACGAAGGGGGTGCTGGATTTGTCGCTGTTCGATGATTTTGAGGACGTGATGGTGCTATCTGGGCCGGCTTTTGCAGATGATCTGAAAGCGCATAAGCCAGCGCGGCTGACCGCAAGCGATAAGCGGATTCGCGAACTTTTCGGGACGGATTATTTAGACTTTGACGAGAGCGCGGACGTAAGAGGTATTTTACTTTGTGGGGCACTCAAAAATGTCTATGCGCTATATGCTGGCCTGTTGCAATTGGAACGAAATACTCCTGAGTATGAGAAAAAACTTGCAGAGTTTGCGGAAGAAATGCGGGCACTCCTTTCTGCCAATGGCGGGAAACCAGAGACGGTGAGTTGCGAGTGTGGCATGGGGGATCTCAGACTAACTTGTGGGATGCCGTCACGGAACTATGAATTTGGTGTGATTTTAGCGAACGATTCAAAGGCAAAGCCAGAAAAGACAGTAGAAGGGCTATCGGCGCTTAGAAAAATTATCGATGGCGCATTAGAGATACCAGAGGAAGCGGTAAACTTGAAGGAGTTGATGGGGAGAAGCAAAGAATGGGCTTGAATCCGAAGCAAAAGCAAGCCGTAGAATATTTGGATGGGCCACTCTTAGTACTAGCGGGGCCGGGCACAGGAAAGACGCAGCTGCTTTCCGAGAAAGTGACTTATATTCTGAAAAATACTGATACAAATCCGGAAAATATTTTGTGTTTAACTTTTACTGATACCGGTGCGATGAATATGCGCGAGCGGCTAAAAACTATTATTGGGGCGGACGCGCTGAAGGTGAAAATTGGGACTTACCATGCGTTTGGTTCAGATTTATTGGCGGAGTATAAAAATTATTCTGATACTTATGACAAGAAGTTGGATGAGCCGATAGATGAGGTGGAGCAGTTCAAGATTATTGCAAAAATCCAGTCGGAGCTACCTGGCACAGATATTATGCGGGGTGACAAGGTAAAAAATATTATTCAGGTGATTGGCGAAGCAAAGTCGGCGGGGCTAAGCGCGGAAGATTTGGAAGCGGTAGCAAAGCAAAATATTGAGGATTCGCGCGTGCTATCAGAGGCGATTTCGCCACTACTTAAGAATATAGTGCCACGTGCGTTTAAGGAATCCTACGAAAATGCTTATTATCCGATATATGAAATATTGAAGAATTATAATGACGAAGGCGAGAAAGTTCAGAGAATAATCACGATTTTGGCGCTTGATTTGAGGGAAGCGACTATTGCGGCGGAGACGGAACAAAAAATCAAACCGCTAACGAAGTGGAAAGACAAGTATTTTGAAAAAGACGAAAAAGGTAATTATCGTTTGAAAGATCGGGTGGCAAATAAGAAATTGCTTAGTATTGCCAATATAATGGCGAAGTATCAGCGTTGCCTGACGGAAGCGGGGAAGTTCGATTTCGACGATATGATTCAAGAGGCAATTCGGATTCTCGCAACTGACGACGGTTTTAGGATGACTTTACAGGAACGCTATCAGTTTATTATGCTAGACGAGTTTCAGGATACGAACCCGTCGCAGTTTGCTATAGTGAAACAAATTACTGATTATGAAAAGCCAATGATTATGGCGGTAGGGGATGACGACCAGGCGATTTATGAGTTTCAGGGGGCGCTGTCAACGAATTTGACGGATTTTCAGGAACACTACTCGGCGCACGTGATACCGCTGGTAGAGAATTACCGTAGTACGCAGGAGATTTTGGACTTTTCGCGTGAGATTATTAACCAGGCGCCAGATAGGTTTGCGGATAAGGAACTGATCGCGCACAAGCTAGATCCGGTGCGTTCACAGATAGAGCGAGATGAGTTTTTGTCGTCTGACCAGGAATATGCGTTCATAGCAGACCGGATTTCCGAGTTGATTAAATCCGGAGTGAAGCAGAGTGAGATTGCGATTATTTCGTATAAGACAAAGTATTTTATGCCGCTACTGCCGTATCTGAAAGCACACGAGGAGGTTAAGATTGCTTACGAAAAACGGGATAACCTATTTGAAGATGAGAGAATCCATGAACTTCTAACGATGGCGCGACTAGTCTATGAAATTGCAAATCAGAAGAAACCGACAGTATCGGTGATGGAAATTTTGTCGTTCCCGTTTTTTGGACTGCCGATGCTAGAAGTAGTGAAGTTGGTAGGACAAGCGCGAGATGAGCACAGGACGATTTTTGATGCACTTCTAGTAGCGGAAAATCCAGAAATTCAGCGAACAGCGCAATTTTTCGCGGATATGATTTCCAAGGCGTTTAATGACCCGTTGGAAGTGTTTTTGGATTATCTGACTGGGGCACGCGAAATCAATGGATATAGATGCCCGTTTCTAGCCTATTACACAGGGGTGGGAGCAGAAAAAAGCGCCGAGCAAAGTTCCGCAGAATATGCTGTTTTTTCGTTATATGAGAGCCTGGCATCGCTGCGCGGTAAACTAAGTAAGCACTTTGGCGATAAGATATTGAAGTTAGACGATTTAATTGAAATGGTAGATGATTACATGATTGCGGATATGCCACTTACGATTACCAGTCCGTACCGAGACGCGGATGAAGCGGTACAGGTACTGTCGGCACACAAGGCGAAGGGGTTGGAATTTGAGTATGTGTTTATTATTTCCGCTGATCATACAGCTTGGGGTAAGGGAAAGGGCAACAATACTACCCTGTCGTTACCGAAAAATTTGATGCATATTCGTCACACCGGGACTACCGACGGCGAGAAGCTACGCGTTTTGTACGTGGCTTTGACACGGGCAAAGAGCCATCTGATTATTACGAATTCGCTGCATGATTTTAAAGGTAAATCGCCGGCTAGATTGGAATATTTTGATGAGCGAGTGGAGAAAGATGCGGATAGTAAAGAAGTAGTAGTTTCGCCGTTTTTGCCGGATAAGTATGTGCGGCTAAATTATCAAGATAGCGCCGAAGATTTTTCCGCAAAACAGAGGTATGTGGACGGTTTGAAGCTGTGGCTGCAACCGTATGTGAAGTCGGCGCCAGATATGCGGACAATTTATAAGGAACGAGTGAGAAGTCTCAGGATTTCGCCGTCGATTTTGACTGGGTTTATTGATGTGGTTTATGCGGGGCCAGAGGAGTTTTTTCAAAAGCAGGTGCTACGCGTACAAGATAGCGTAGACACTGAGGCACAGGCGCTGGGAATTTTGATTCACCGAACGTTTGAAGAGGTAACTAACACTAAAATTAGCGACGAAGAAGCGATCCAATTTTTCCTAGATGAGATTAGTCGACGCGAATATCCGCCAGAGGTGGCGCAACCGCTACGCGAAAAAGGTGTAAGAGATTTGGCGGTGTCTTTAAAGGCATTCGGGGAGATTTTGCGTGATGGCAAAGCAGAGGTAGCCTTCTTCAAGGATAAAATTTCGGTGGGTGGAGTACCAGTGACGGGGATTATAGACCATCTTACGATTGATGAGAAAAATAAGACGATTGAGATCTATGATTTCAAGACGGGTGGATACCATAAAGAGAAGTGGAAATCGCACGCTACTCTATATAAATATATGTTGCAGTTAGGATTTTATAAGCTGTTACTTAACAATTCGCCGACCTATGCGGAGTATAAGGTGGAGCGAGCGCATATTTTGTTCGTGACGCCAGATAATGACGGTGAGGTGTATGATAAAATCTATGAGTTTAATGAGACGGACGAACAAGAACTAATAGAATTGATAAAAGCGGTGTATCATCAGATTTCTACGCTAAACTTCTTGGATGACCCGGATTTGATGCGGGCGCCGAACAATGAGCTGGGCCTGAAAGATATTAAGGAGTTTATCAGGCTTGTGCTTGCAAAATGTCCCAGTATCTAGTATAATTTCCTTGTCTATCGGTGATTGGCAACGCCGACAGATAAAGTTGTAATGCTTAGAACATTTCTAGAAAAAGAAGGGGGGTGATGGTACGCTTATCATCAAAGATGAGACTATGGGCATATCTTGGTCATTTGTTGCAATAAAAGAAGGATATTATGCAGCTCGTGCAAAAATCGATGAGATTACCCAGAAGGGCCACCGTGTTGGTGGTGATGTCGGCAAAGTTATGTCATATACCGGCTAACATATTCGTCTCTTTTCGGCAGGACTAGTTTGGTCTTGCCTTTTTTCTAGTCTTGTGATAGAATAATAGATAATTATGGCAAAGAAGAATAATACTAAGAGAAAACTCGTTGGGCTAGTGTCCGAAGAATCTGGCGTGCGCGCTTACTACACCAAGAAGAACACGATGAATACTCCTGATAAGCTAAGCTTAAGGAAGTATGATCCGGTGCTCCGCAAGCACGTGGTCTTTACTGAAACCAAGAAAAATCTTGGGCGAAATGAAGTAAAGGAAAAGAAACACTAAAAATAGCCCTTTAAGGGGCTATTTTTTAATGTCTTTTTGTTCTGTATTCAATGTCGCGAAGAACGTTCATAAAATACATAAAAGCTTCGTATGGCGAGGCGTAGGCGGAGAAATAGGCGTGAACGTCGCCGTCATGCCAGTATTTAGTGCACATGGCGTAAGGGTGATCAGAAGTGGTCATTTTGCGCCAGTCGGAAATTAATTGTAAATCGTTGGTAGCAAGGATACGGTCGCGAAGGGCGTAGAGATTGTCCATGGCGGAAAATTGCATTTCGTTGGAGAGCCAAGCGGAAAGGTCGCGTTCAGTATCGGCCCAGGTGACGGTGTCTGGCATAGAAATATCGCCAGCAACTGCGGTAGCTTCGGCGGCTTCAGAGACAGTTAAAAATTTATTATCGTATTCTGCTAGCCAGGAACCAATAAACTCATTCATGAAGGCAAAAATACCAGTATCTTTCCATTGATGTTCGCCGAAGGTTTCAAAATCCATGAACAGATTAACGAGTGGGCCGCGTAGACAATCGTCGTTAATCCAGCGCTGGTATTTTGGTACGGTGAGTGGCCATTCGCTCCAGCCACGGTTGGAGAAACGGAAGGCAATATCATCAGAAAGACGATAATTTTTCAGTAATAATTTGATATTTTTAGTACCGACCGGGTGATAAACGTAATTTGGGCTACGCCAGCCGAGGATTTTATCCCAGCCTTCGGCAAGAATTGCAGTGTAGCCTTGTTGATCGGCCCACTTGGCGAGCTCGTCGTTATATGATAGCTCGGTATTACGAAAAACTTTGGGGCGGACGCCAAAACATTGCTTGATTTTATCGGCATGGGCTTTGACTTGGGCTTCAAATTCTGCACGATTATAGAAGAAAGCGAGTGAGTGATAATAAGTTTCGCCGACAATTTCTACTTGGCCGGTACGCACCATCCTGGCGATTTGTTCGATCAGCTCAGGGGCCCACTGCTCGGCCTGCTCGAGCCAGGTGCCGGTAATGGAAAGCGAGAATTTGAAATCTGGATGAAGTTTAATATTATGTTCGAGTAGAGCGAGCATGGGGCGATAGCTTTTATTGGCGACTTTCAAGAAAATACGCTCGTTACACTCACGACTTTCATAATTATCTACAAAATAATTGGAATTGTTGCCAACATCAAAAAACGAGTATTCGCGATAGCGAATCGGCTGGTGGATGTGTAGATATAGACTGATTGCCCGCATCAATTCCTCTTATGCTTTATCATTTTATTATACACGTTCAGACATTTTTTCGCAACTTGATCCCACGAAATTTTACGGTATTCATTCAAGACATTGTCACGTAAAGTTCGCTTGAGGGCTGCGCTGCCCGCGATAGCGAGGATTTGGTCGGCAAGTTTGTCGGTATCCCAGAAATCATATTTGAGAGCAGACCAGATGACTTCAGAAACGCCGGATTGTTTGGTGAGGATTAGGCAGTCACCATGATGAGCGGCTTCCAAGGCGGTAAGTCCAAATGGTTCCGAGATTGAACTCATTACGAAAATATCCGAAATGGAATAAATATCGCGCAGATGCTTGCCGCGGACGAAACCAGTGAAAAAGACGTTCTGTGCGATACCGAGTTTGGCGGACAAATCGATTAGGCTGTTGCGATCTTCGCCGTCACCAGCAAAGATAAAGAGCAATTTAGGATTTTTACTGACGGCACGGGCAGCGGCGTTCATCATGAAGCTTAAGCCTTTTTGCACTGTGAAACGCCCGACGGTAGAAATGATAGTCCAGCCGTCGAAACGAAGATTATTGATGTAATTGAATGTTTCAGTATTAAAATCGTATTGCTTAGTGTAAAAATCTTCATCTAGAGAATTGTATATGACGTCAATTTTGCTGAGTGGGATGCGGTATTTTTCGTGAATGATGCGCTTAGTAGCTTCCGAAACGGCGATGATTTTGTCGGCGAGAAGCAAACCTTCGTATTCGATTTCATGAATTAGCTGATTGCCAGCATGCATACCGGCGCGATCAAACTCCGTAGCGTGAACATGGGCAACAAACGGAATACCATAATTTTTCTTAGCCAGGATGGCGGCCTCGTAAGTGAGCCAATCGTGCGCATGGACTAAATCTGGCTTAAAATCCATGAGATACTTATCGATGAATTTGCAATAGGATTTTTGAATGTCGCGGATGGAAATAAAATCTTTGCCACTACGAGTAGGAATAGTTTTGGCTTGGATATTGAGTGATTCGTAAGCGCCGCCACCATAGCGAAAGATTGGGTCTAAATGCGTGGCGGAAAGAACATGCATGAAATCGTAGGTAGTATCGGTGGCTTCGTATGGTACAACAAAGTCGATATCAACATCTTGCTTCGCGATAGCATGCGCCATATTCAAACAAGCGACACCGAGCCCGCCACTGTTATGTGGAGGAAGTTCCCAACCTAACATAAGTATTTTCATCATATATTATTTTAGCATATATTTTATGATTTTTGGAAAATTTTATGATATAATTGTTAGAGAAATTTCACAAAGGGGTGTAGCTCAGTTGGTAGAGCAGCGGTCTCCAAAACCGCGTGTCGTGAGTTCAAGTCTTGCCACCCCTGCCATACGATGACAAGTTTGCATAGAAGATTTTTAGTCACACGGTGCATATTATTAGTGGTTTTTGTTGGAGTTTTGGCTTCGATTTGTGGGATGATGACGCTAAAGTGGATTTTTGACACGCGGGTTTATGAGTCGGAAAAGACGGTTTGTATTGGCAAAGAATTAATTGAGCGTGAAATAAAATATACTGGTACGATTTATTTAACTTTTGATGATGGGCCGGGAGATTATACAAATGAGTTGCTGAACATACTGGCACGTCAGCATGTGAAGGCAACTTTTTTCGTGACTGGAAATGGTGAGGACGAGATGATTGCGCGAGAATATCGTGAAGGCCACGCTGTGGGATTGCATACTTTATCGCATAATTATTTCTATATATACAGTAGTGTGGATAATTTTTTTGACGATTTATATGCGGTACAGGAACGCGTGAAAAATATTACTGGGCAGACTTCAATGTTGATGCGTTTTCCGGGCGGTAGCTCCAATACGGTAAGCAGGCGATATCAGCGCGGTATCATGAGCGAACTCACTGCAGAAGTAGAGGCAAGGGGCTTTACCTATTTTGACTGGAATGTGTTGTCGGGTGATGCAGGGGAAACAACCGATACCGGAGAGGTGGTTTGGAGGGTGACCAGTGCTTTACGCGAGGGCGAAAATGTAGTTTTGCAACATGATATTAAAGATTTTTCGGTGGCGGCAGTAGAAGAAATTATTAAATTTGGTAAGGATAATGGTTATAAATTCGACAAATTAAGTAGCAAATCTTTTACGGCGCATCATGGTGTAAATAATTAGTTTGTGTTTTCATGAAAAAGTATGATACAATGGTAGTATTATGGAAGGTAATAAGTCTAATCCGCGCGCACTATTAGTGTTTGGCGCGCCATGTAGTGGTAAAACTGCTTTTTCGTCTAAGTTTTCAAAAAAGTTTGATTTGGCATATTATGATCTAGCCGAATTGAAAGAGAATAATCATTTTTCGCACAAAACATTACTTTTAGTCATCGAGCTGATTGCTCGCACTGGTAAGAATTTAATATTTGAAGGTTGCTTGGATACAGAGAAGGAGCGAGCGGAGATACGCAATGTACTTAGAAAAGCAGGTTATCAACCAACACTGGTGTGGATTCAGACTGATATTAATACTATTCGCACGAGGCTGAAGTTGCGCTACCGCTCCGTCGCAAAAGCACGTGACGCCTACGATAATTCAGTAAACAATCTAGAGGCTCCGTCGGAAGTCGAGAAGCCAATTATCTTGTCTGGCAAACATACTTTTGAGACGCAGTGCAAGCACGTGCTAACTGGTTTAGCAGATGTTGATAAGTGATGAGGAATTTGGCGAAGTAATCGTAAGAAAGAGCCCACTCGCCAAAAACATAAAATTTTCGATTTCTACTTCTGGCAGGTTGCAGATGTCGGTGCCGGCTTATACTTCTAATTTTTTGGCGAAGCGGTTTTTGAATACAAATCGCAAAATGATTCGTGAAAAATTGCCGATCAAAAATCCGAATGAGCAGCGGGCGCGGGACTATCAGAAAAAAATCCTGACGAAGAGAGCTAAGGAATATCTACCTTATAGATTGGAATATTATGCCAAATTATATGGTTACAGCTACGATAAATGCAGACTGAGCCATGCAAATACTAGGTGGGGAAGTTGCTCTTCGAATAAAACTATTTCGCTAAATATTGGACTAATGAAAGTGCCAGAAGTGCTACGCGATTATGTAATTTTGCATGAACTAGCGCATCTAAATCACATGGATCATTCAAAGGCATTTTGGGCAGAAGTTGGTTCGCACGATAAAAATTATAAAATGCACGAAAAAAAGTTAAAAATGTTTTCGCCAGGATTATAATTCTTGTGCTATAATTAGTACAAAGGAGGAGAGTGTGGAACCAAGAAAACCTTTTAATGTGAAAAGATTTCTGATGATTTCTTATGTTCTGACTTTTGCGTTGTATATCGTTTTTGGTTTACAGCCAGCGGAAGCGGCTAAATATAATATTGCGGGCGAACTCAAGATTGATAGCATCAGCCTAAAAACTGATGTGGCGGAGCTAATTAACGATGGAAGTGGCCTGAAAACGCCAGAAAAGATTGCTGGGGAATATTCTTTGCGTGAAAATAAGACTTTGATTATTGGGCATTCTACGACAGTGTTTGACAAATTAGACGAAATAGCCGTGGACGATGAGATTGATTATAACGGCACGATTTATTATGTAACACAAGTGCAGGTAGTAGAAAAAAGTAAAATCAATATGAACAAGATTTTGGCAGCAGATGACGAAGACAGGCTAATTTTGATGACGTGCGCCGGAGAGATTTATGACGATGGTGACGCATCACATAGATTGCTTGTGGAGGCGAATCGCGAAGCCACCACCAGCCGCCATGAATAAGTCAAGAGCGTCGCTAGAACCAACGTGTTTTCTATAAATGTGGTAGCCGAAGGGATTGTCGCGATAGTGGGCATCTTCGGAATCGCAGTAGATTTCGGCTTCATAGGCGCCATCACTGAGAAAATCTAGTGAAATATGGACGCGGCGCTCATTTTCGTCGGTCACGCCGCCAATATACCAGTCTGCACTATTGCGGTCTTTGCGGGCAACGATATAATATTCGCCGATTTCGCCAGCCAGGGGGATAGTTTTTTCAAAATTGGTAGGGACTTTGCGAATAAAATCAAACATATCTTGATAACGATTTTCGTAAATATAAGGGCGGTCGGCAGCCATCGCCATGCCGGAATAAATCGTGACGAAATAAGAGAGCTGGCGTGCAAGTGTAGTGGAAATGCGCTTGACGTTGTTAGTTAAGTCGAAAATACCGTTGGTGTAGTCCATGCCGCCAGAAAGAAGTCTGGTATACGGTAGGTAGCAAGCGTGTGAAGGACTAATCGCGCCGCCTTCGTATTCTTGACCACGGGCGCCTTCACGCGAAAGCAAGTTGGGCCAGGTGCGCTCGATGCCAGTGCCTTTAATGGGCTCATGAATGTCAAGGCAAATATGTTTTTTCGCAGCTAGCTCTACGGTATATTGATAGTGATTGACGCCAATTTGCGAGTGATGCCATTCACGCCGACCGTTGACGGTCATTTTACTGCCGGCGTAGCCAGTTTTGACATAGTGAATGCCATTGGCGGCATAATAATTATAGGCATCTTCTAGTTGACTTTCATAATTGTCAATAAAACCGACGGTTTCGTGGTGACCGACAATTTCTATATTTTTGTTAGCGGCATAGCGGGCCACTTCGGGCAAATCAAAATCATTTTCGGCAACGGTAAATTTGTTATGAATGCCGTTTTCTAGCCAGTCGCCTTCCCAACCTTCGTTCCAGCCCTCAATCAATAAACCCTGGATGCCAAGACGGACGGCTGCGTCGATATACTCTTTGGCGTGCTCGGTGGTAGCGCCGTGTCTTTCGCCGGGAGCCCAAGTCCATTCACCAACATACATTGCCCACCAAATGCCAATAAATTTAAGCGTGTTGACCCAGGAAAAATCTTCTTTTGGTGGGTCATTAAGGCAATAAATCATACGATTGGTGGTGAGGCCGATGGCGGAATCTGCTATCATAATGACGCGCCAAGGAGTTTGAAAAGGTAAATCTACGTGTGCTTTGGTGCCGTCGGAAAGTGGGGTGATATCACTACGTACGACTTTATTTTCGCCGAGCATGATATTCATTGAACCATAGTCGTAAAGTGCGGCTTCATGGATAGAAACATAGTAACCGTTTGGAGTTTTCAGAGTGAATGGCGTATGGGCGCTGCCAGTAAGTTCGTAAAGTGTGGTACGCTCGTAATTATATTCGTAGCGATCTGGTTGATAGGCGGGAATTTTCCAGATAGTAGAATTGAGATCGGCATTAAACTCGGTGGTTTCATCGCTGATGGTGATACGCTGAAACTTGGGCTGTGGCGGAATCTCGCAACGAAAAGCAACACCAGAATTAAAAACACGAAAACGCATGGTAAAAATTCGGCTGGGCTGTTTGGCTTCGCCAAAATAGAAAGTTTTTTCGTTATAAGTATTGTCGATAAAACGATCTTCGCCCCATTCAAGTTCAATTTGTTCTTCGTGGCGTTTGGTCTGAGTACGAATCAATTTGAGGTTACTCATGGGCGTTTCACCGCAAATATCCATGCCAAGTTTGGAACGTGAAAGTACCGGGCGCCCATCTTTGGCGACAGTATAAAAAAGCACGTTGTTCTCAAGCTCTAGAGTTAGTTTAATCCGACCGTCTGGTGAAGCGATTTCTTGCTTCATCTCGCTTTTGTTGAATAGTCGTGCCCACTTAAACATAAATTTATTATAACATATTAATGTGCTATAATGGGAACATGAAGAGAAAAAAAGAGGGTAAAACTAAGCAAGTAATTGTTACTGTATTCGTCTTTGCGCTCGTCTCGCTTGGCGTTTTCTTTGGGATACAGTTTTTTACGAAAACCGGTGTTTTCCGTATTCCGGGCGTGGTCTATTATGATGATAATTTGAGCGCGGAGGAATTAGCTATACTGAAAGAGATTTTCACGGAAGAGGTGGATTTAGACAAGGATGTAACGATTAGCGCGGAAAATTATTTGGAAAGCCCGGAGCTTGGCGAGGGCGAGTTTTTGGTTTCGGTGCGCGTGCCGGTGACGGATTTTTATAGTTTGGAAAATAATATAGATGCCGCCAATGTAGGTGAGGCTTTGTCGGAAGAAAATATGGCAGCGCATAATTATAAAATGGTCGATATTGGTGACTTAGACCACACAAAAAGGCTCTTGGCGCTAAATGGACATGATTATCTGACCGAGTTTACAAAAGGCGGAGTATACCGCGTATTGAAATTTGCATCGGAAAAGTATAGTGAGGAAATTGCGCCACTGATTGGTGAAAAATTCGCTAAGCAATATCCGAGCAAAGAGTCCGTTCTGACTTTTGCACAGACTGGCGTGACGGCATTATCGCGCGGGATGAACGCTAAATTATACCAGGTCGGGGATGCAAAATATTTTGCGGAAAATATTGGTGATTATTTGTCGGCTTTTGATATTACGCATACTTCGAACGAGTCATCTTTTACGGATTATGCGACGACAGCTAATATTTGCTCGGACAAACGTTTTATTGATACGCTAACTGCGATTGGGCTAGATGTAGTGGAGCTAACTGGTAATCACAACGTAGATTGTGGCGCGCAGGCGGCGATTGAAACGGTAGAGACTTATGAAGCGAATAATATTAAGATGGTCGGTGGTGGCAGAAATGCAGATGAAGCCGCTAAACCACTAGAATTATCAGAAAAGGGCACTAATATCACGATGCTAGCGTTCAACCAGTCTACTGGTGGCGCGACTTTGGGCGAGAGACCAGGCGCAAATCAGTATTACGAGGAAGTGGCGGCAGAACAAATTAAAGCAGCAAAAGAACGCGGCGATTTTGTGATTGTAGATATACAATATTATGAATGCAATGCATATGCTTCGGAGTATGAAGATCCGATTTGCGACAGAGCGGATTCGGCGGCGGGGGATCAGATTGGCTTCTTCCGACATTTGATTGATTTAGGTGCCGATGTAGTGGTGGGGACAAGTGCACACCAACCGCAGACTTACGAATTATATGGTGATGGCGCAATTTATTATGGGCTCGGTAATTTATTCTTTGATCAAGTATGGTGGCCGGGAACTACGAGAAGTTTAATTTTGGAGCATTACTTTTATAATGGTAAATTGTTACAAACGCGGATTACACCGACGGTTTATGATAATAGCATGCAAACTAGGTTGCTGGATGAGGAGACAACAAAATGGTTTCTGGAAAGACTACAAAGCGTAAGACCCTAATGATATTTGGTATAATTGGGTGCTTCCTGATAGTTGCTTTTTCAGTTTTTGGGATTTTGTTTGTAGTGAATCATGGATGGCAGAGCGATGAGCCGCCGGTACCAGATGAACCTGATGCGCCAGTGGAACCGGTTGAACCCAAACCCGAACCAGAACCGGTGAAGCCAGATTTAATTGATTTCCAGCCAGTAGTAGATGAATGGGCGAGTTCGGTGAGTGGAAATAGAAGCGTAATAGTATATGATTTAGAGCGCGATGAAATGGTGGGCAGTTATAATACTGAAGAAGATTATAATACTGCTTCGCTATACAAATTGTTCGTAGTTTATGAGGGTTACCGCAGATTGCAAAATGGCGAATGGCATGCGGATGATGCAGCTGGAGCCACTGGTAATACGATAATTGAATGTCTAGATTTAGCGATACGCGAATCATATTCACCTTGTGCGGAAACTTTATGGAATTATATTGGGCATGAAGAATTAGACAATATTATTACAAACGATTTTGGCATTACAAATTCGGATATTTCACATTTGGTCTCTAATCCCAATGATATTCTAAGGATAATGAAGTTATTTTATGCTCATCCAGATATTGCTGATGAAACATTAATTGCCAGGATGAAAGATTCTTTCTTGAATCAGCCGCCTACGACTTATAATTGGCGACAGGGATTACCGAGCGGGTTTTCAGATAGCGTGAACGTATATAATAAAGTAGGGTGGGATTATAATCCGGATGGTGGCTATTGGAATATCTATCACGATGCGGCGATAGTGGAATTTCCGAAGGCAAATAGACATTTTGTCGTAATTGTAATGACAAATCGTGTACCGTTCCAGAAGATACGGGATTTCGGCAGCATGATAGAGGAAAAGTTAAAGGGTTAGCGAACTAGCGTTGATCGGGACGCATCATATTACCACCGCCTGGCGTATTCGAGTTAGTATTACCGACTGTGGTAGTAGTCTCTAGAACCGTGAAGGTTTCATATTCTGTGCCATTAAGATAGATGGTGTAAGTTTCGCCGGTGACAAATTTTTCGGTGGCGGCGGAGAGATGATTGAAGGCTTTAGCCGAAGTATGTGATAAAACGGTCTCGTCAGCGGAGTTTTTGATTGTAATTTTAGTGCCGGCTTTTTGCGAGCTAGTGAAATAGACACTGATATTATTAACTGCAGACGTAGAACCTAAGCTTTCAGCCATACCAGAAGCACCTACCGCGATGACAGTGCCGCCATTAGCTGTAATACCAATACCAGCATCCAATGCGCCGTTGCCATTATTGGTTGGACCATCAACTATGACAGTGCCACCGTTGAAATAAATATAGCCGTTACTATCTATACCGTCGCCAGCGGCGTTAACATAAAGGTTGCCGTCGTTAATGATTATCTCACAATTTGCGTCGGAGTCCATCATCATACGATTGTTGGTGGTTGCGGTGGAAGTATTGTCAGAGCTGCTACCGGCGTTAATACCGTCGTCATTGGCCTTGACTGCCACATCGCCGCCATTGATGACGATTTTAGGCGCCTCTAGACCTTCGTAGCTTTTAGTAATGTCTATAGTACCGTTTTGAATAGTTAAGACACTTTCCGCATGAATACCATCGTCGCCGGCAGCGATGGCGATGTTGCCATTTTCAATCAATACGAAGCCTTTGCCCGGCGTGGTATCGTTAGTGGATTTGATGGCATCTTCTTTGGAAGTGACGCTAATGTCACCACCCACGACGTAGACAGAATCTTTACCGCGGATACCGTCGTCTGCAGCAGTGATATTATAGGTGCCATTTCTGATTACTAAATCATCTTTGCTAACGATGCCGTCTTGATAGTTTGCTACAACTGTTAGCTTGCCGTCACCTAAAAAAGTGAGGTCTGCCTTGGAATAAATCGCACCGTTAATATCTTCGTCGTATTTGTCGTCATAGGTAGAACCGTCTTCTAGGCGATTTTCACCAACTAGCTCTATCACGAGATCGTCTGCAGCGTAGCAAGCAATCGCGGGGCCAGTTTCGTTACTGATTGCAACGTTGTCTAGGATTAATTTGACTACGCCATCACCAGCGTTGACAATAACTGGTGTGTTTGACGATCCAGTCAAATGATAAGTGCCGGAATTAGTAATCGAAACATTTTCGGTTTCACTGAGATTTATTTCGTAGGTATTGTATCTATCCCAATTAATTTTTAAATCACCGTTGTCTATATCCATGGCACTAACGGCAGAGTTGGCGGGGTCGGCTGATGGAGCGCTATTATTCACTATAATCGCGGTGGTTAGTACAGAAATTAGCACCACCATGAGAACAAGCCATTGCGCCGTGTTGCTATTTCTTTCTTTCATTAAATCTCCTCGTCAAGAACGGTTTGGCTGAGGCTGACTTTAAGATTGCAGTTCTTAGTGCGAATCTCATCCATGAACTCTTTTTCTTTGGTATTGCGACGGAGACGTACTTCGTAGGTTAGGTCATAGAGACTGCCCATGTTGATAGTTTTCATAGTGATCAAATCGGCACGGGAAGTATATTTGCGTAGAATATCCTTAAACACATCAGAATAATCTAAATCCTCCGGAATGACAATTTTAAGCACGCGGTCGTATTTGTTGGGCTCCAAGAAATGACTATAGGTAAAGATGACGATTGCGACAATCGCGATGACAGTAATGACGGCGCCGAATAGCACATGGCCCATACCGCAAGCAAGGCCGATCATCATGGCAAAGAACACGCTGAGCAAATCTTTGGCGCGGCCCTGCAAAGAACGGAAGCGGATAAGCGAGAAAGCGCCCAGAATAGCAATGGAAGTGCCGAGGTTACCGTTAATCATAATCATTACCGCCATGACGAGTAACGGCAATGTGGCCAACGTGACCAAGAAACCTTTCGTAGTTTGCGAGGTCATCTTATGCGTGATGGCTAGGGCTAGCCCTAGCACAAGGGCAGCTCCGGCAGCGATAAGCGCTGAGGGGATTTCTAGCCCCGTAGTAGTTGCGTCAAATATACTGTTAAACATTTTTCTCCTTTCTTAGTTTTTCGTATACTTTACCAATCTTAGAAAATCGGGCGGGGAATATTTTGGCACTAGATAATTTTCGTGCAAGCCAGAGTGGCAATACCCCATGTGCCTTAATTTCCATTATAATATTTTTGTCGGAATCGAAAAAGTGGTGGTCTGAAGATTTTTTAGTAAATTTTAAGTTTTTGCTACGGTATTTTAGATCGGTGTCAAAAGTAATACGTAAGCCATTCTCACCAATAAAACTTTGACGATTGTAATAAACTAAGATTTTTGGCTCGAGCTCATAATAATTAATTAAATAATCCACTTCGCGGGCAATTTGAATGTCGTTTGGATTTTCAATTTTCTGCCTAGCTAAGGTTTCGACAGATTTTTGATGTTTGACGAGCTTATTGAAATCTTTAGTAGTGATTAATACGCGTCTTTTGTGTCCAATATTATATTCCGGCTCGCGCATTTTGGTTTTAATTTCCAAAAAGACTTTGTCGTAGCCGCCATAAGAACGAGCGCGCAATTTTTCTTTAAAAACGGGATTGTCAATGGATTTGATAATTAGGTCGTAATCCTTAGTGTCAAAATACAAATTAAATACTTCGGACTCAAAATATTTATCTTCTTTCATGTGTTCCTGAATTGCAGAGAGCATATCTTGTTGCTCGGCCGCATCGATGAGGTATTTCTTTTCTATACGCTCAAATATTTTTTCATTCATACATATATTATAATATGTAAACTTAAAAATTAGCTTAAAAGGCGAGATGGGATTTTTAAGATTATTTTAATTCTGATATATTATAATTAGGGTATGAGAATATTATATGTAGAAGATGAAAAGTTCTTGGCAGAAGCCGTGATACATTTGTTGAAGAAAAATAAAATTAATGTAGACTGGGCCGATGATGGCGAAGAAGGCTTGACGCTGGCGCTGAAGCCGAGTTATGATTGCATAGTGTTAGATATTATGCTACCAAAATTATCTGGACTAGATATATTGAAAGTTATTCGAAATCGCGGCGTAAAGACGCCAGTGATTATGCTTTCGGCGCTAAATGAGGTGGAAGATAAAATTCGCGGGCTAGAACAGGGAGCGGATGATTATCTTGCAAAACCATTCAAGACAGCGGAGCTAATTGCGCGAATTAACGCGCTGACACGGCGCCCGCCGCTCGCGGACGACGAGGTGATGGAATATGGTGACTTATCGTACGACGTAAACAATCGTACTTTGAACGGCGAACCACTCACTGATAAGGAAGCAGAAATCTTGAAGATGCTGTTAAAAACTCCGGAGTCTACGATAACCAAGGCACAAATTCTGGCGCACGTGTGGGGAAATGATGCTGAGTTTGAAGAAAATTATGTAGAAGTTTATGTTAGTTATCTCAGAAAAAAAATTGCGAAGGTAAGTAAAAAGATAAAAATTAAAACCATCCGAGGTTTGGGATATAAGTTGACAAATGTTTAAAGAGCTACGTAATCGTTTAATTATTATCAATGTGAGTATCACGTCGGTGGTGCTTATCATTGTGTTTTCTAGTATTTATTTTGTTTATACGCGCTCCGCGGAAAATCGTCCGCCAATACAAAATAATTCACAGTGGATTTTTTCGGACGCAGTGGAGGATTATCTAGAAGTGACGCTACGTCAAGAAAAGGAGGTGGCGGCGAGGGAGCTATTAGTGATGCTGATTGTGTCAGGCTTAATTATTGAGGCTACGGTAGCGCTAGTGTCTTATTATCTGGCGGAAAAATCGATTGAGCCGATCAGAGCGGCCTATAATTCACAGAAGATTTTTATCGCCAATGCCTCGCACGAGATGAAGACACCAATCGCGGCAATTGCGGCAAATTTGGAAGCGGCAGACATTCAAGGTAATAAATGGATCAAGAATGTGGAAACCGAGACAAATAAACTAGCAAAGTTAAATAGCGATTTGCTGACGCTAGCGCGCACCGGACTAATGACGGAGACCAAGACAGATAATATAGAACTGACGCCGTTAATTAACAAGTCGCTAGATGAATTTGAACCGAGACTCAGCGGAATTAAATTGACCAAGAAAATCAAAGATACTGGGAGAATCAAGACTAATGCAGATGATTTCTTGCAAATTTTTAACATTTTGATGGATAATGCAATTAAATATAGTAAGTCTAAAATTACAGTGACATTTGATGGAAAGAAACTGTTGATTGAGAATGATGGGAAGACTATTCCGGCGGAGAAATTGGAGCACATATTTGACAGATTTTATCAGGTGGACAAGACTACGGATGGGGTTGGACTAGGGCTATCAATTGCAAAATCTTTGACCGAGCGGAATAATTGGAAGCTCGATGCAAAATCAGAAAACGGTAAAACCAGTTTTGTTTTAGAAATCTAGTTGTGATATAATTGAGATAATGCTTGAGTTACGTGGAGTTACGAAAGTCTATGATGTTGGTGGTGTAAAACAGAAAGTTCTAAAAGGCATCAACATTAATTTTCGCGAGTCAGAATTTGCGGCAATTTTGGGGCCGAGTGGCTCTGGTAAAACTACGCTTCTAAATATCATTGGTGGGCTTGACGAATATACGTCGGGTGACTTAAAAATTAACGAAGTTAGTACTAAGCGATTTAAGGACAAAGATTGGGATGCATATCGTAACCATAGAATTGGGTTCGTCTTCCAGTCATATAATTTGATTCCGCACCAGACGGTACTAGCAAATGTAAAATTGGCACTGACGCTTTCTGGTATATCCAAACGCGAGGCAAATCGGCGCGCCAAGAAAGCGCTAGAGGATGTCGGACTGAAGGAGCATATCGATAAAAAACCGGCGCAGCTTTCGGGCGGGCAAATGCAGCGGGTAGCAATTGCGCGGGCGCTGGTGAATAACCCAGACATTTTGCTGGCGGACGAGCCGACTGGGGCGCTAGATTCTGAAACTAGCATCCAGATCATGAATTTGCTACGTGAAATCGCAAAAAAGAAGCTAGTAATTATGGTGACGCACAATCCAGAACTAGCGGATGAGTATGCAAACCGAATTATCACCCTGAAAGATGGGCAGATTACGTCGGATTCTAGAGTTTATGACGGCAAGAAGAAAACAGATTTGGATGAAGAAGCTACGGCAAGAAAACAACACAAGACGCATATGTCATTTGCTACGGCACTGGGGCTTTCTTTGAAGAACTTATTGACGAAGAAAGGGCGGACGATATTGGTAGCTTTTGCTGGCTCGATTGGAATTATCGGAATCGCCTTGATTATGGCAGTATCGACTGGTTTTCAGAACTACATTGATAAAATCGAGGAGGACACTCTGGGCTCATATCCTTTGGCTCTACAAAAAGAGACGGCGGATATTTCTGGAATATTGCTGAGCTTGACTGGCGACGTAGAAAATGCACCAGATGACGGCAAGCTACATGAGAACCAAATACTGACGTCTACGCTTGGTACAGTTTCAAATAATGATTTACCGAGCTTTATGAAATATTTAGATGCGCATAAAAATGAAATTAGCAGCGATATTCGTTTGATGGAAAAAGAATATAATGTGGACCCGGTAATATATACTGAAGATGCTGTGGGTAATATCGCGAAAATGAATCCAAGTAATATGTTTACTTCGTTGATTGGCGAGACGTCGCTGCTTCGAAATTACTCTACTATGACATCAGTTTTTCGGCAATTTGAGCTAGAAAATCTAGAGAACAATACCGAACTTCTGGCTGGGCGCTATCCAGAAAAATATAATGAGCTTGTAGTAGTATTAAATAATCGCGGGGAGATTTCGGAGCTTTTGACCTATTCGCTAGGATTTCACAATTCAAATGAGCTGAACGATATTATTGCGAAAATCATGAGCGGGGAAAGAGTAGAGATAAACAACAAGCCGCTAGAATTAGCTTATGATGATTTGATAAATGTGGATCTTAGATTGGTGCCAGCAACTAAAACATATAAATACAATTCTAAGTATGAGGTTTATGAAGATATGTCTGGCGACAAGGAATACATGAAGAATATCTATGCCGACGCAGAAAAATTACAAATAGTGGGAGTGGTAGTAATGGACTCCGAAATGCTATCTTCTGGTAGTGGCGTAGCATATCTGCCTTCGCTCATAACACATATAATTGATGAGGCGGGAAAAACAGAAATTGTAAAGAAACAGCTGGCAAATCCAGAGGTAGACATCTTCTCGAATAAGAAATTTGGGGACGAAGATAATGATTTTAACTTTGAGTTTTCGGATTTGGTCTCGGTAGATGAAGCGGCGCTCACACGTGCTTTCGGCGTAAATATTGACCAAAACGCGGTTTCTGCCAAGACAAGTGAATATATGAATCAAATCTCAAACGATATTACTACCGATATTACTCCGGCGAAAGATAAATTGATCGATAAATTTAATCAATTAGCTGAAGGTCTAAGGATATTTATAAGTGGGTTGGACGGTTCTGGACAATTCAAGAAATCAGAAATCGATACGAAAGTCGAAGAATATCTGAGCGAAGAAAGCTTTGCGGATTTTGAGGCCGAATATTCGATACCAGCAGATGTGTTCGCCATGACTTATAACGGACTTCTGAAAGGATTATTATCAGCATATTCTGAGGCATATGCTCAAGCAATGGAGACGCAAGGATTCCCATTCGACGTAGAGACCGACCCAATGGGGATTATTCCGCCAATATATGATGGTATTAGTCAAAAATTTCCAGAAGTTGAAACGATAGACGCGACATTTGATTCATTTGCTGCGTCAATTACAGAAGTTATGATGAAAAAAGAAATTTTAACTAAAGTAGGTGAGCTCACGGCGTATCTTTCTAACAATTTTGCGAATGCTTTTCATGTGGACCAGAATGCGATTATTGGCGCGTTCCGTTTGAATTTTTCAGAAGATGAATTGTCACGCGTGGTGACGGCGATGTTTACGAAACGAAAAACTACGCTGGCCACAAATTTGTCGACACTCGGATATCAAGATCTAGACGATCCGACGCAATTATCGTTTTACTTTACTAGTTTCGACGGGAAGACGAGATTTAAGGAGTTTTTGAAGGATTATAATGAGGCGATGGAAGCGATTGGCGAGAATGATAAAGTGATTGAATATACTGACACGACTGGCGTATTGATGTCTTCGGTGAAAGTAATTGTGGATGCAGTGTCTTACGTATTAATCGCGTTTGTTTCAATCTCGCTAATCGTATCGTCTATTATGATTGGGATTATTACTTATATTTCGGTATATGAACGTACGAAGGAAATTGGAATTTTGCGCGCAATCGGCGCGTCTAAACATAATATTTCGTCGATCTTTAACGCGGAAACATTTATTGTGGGGCTATTATCTGGGCTATTTGGTATTGGAATTACATATATTTTAATACCAATTATTAATTTTGTACTGCATATATTTACTGGTGATATTCCATTAAATGCCGCGCTGCAACCCATAAATGCAGTTATTCTAATCATATTAAGTGTAGGATTAACTCTGCTAGGTGGGTTAATTCCAGCTAGAGCCGCCGCCAAGAAAGACCCAGTAGAGGCATTAAGAAGTGAATAAAAAAAAGCCGGCGTAATTTTACGCCGGTGGAGGGGAAGGGATAATATTTATGAGATTGTTTTTAATCATCATATTTTTTAAGTTCAGCTCGCGATGAGTTATATTCCTCCTCTAGGTATTTTACACTACATTCAAGATTCTGTTGCTCTTCTAGGACGTCATCATACTCATATTTCAAGGCATAATACTTTGGCGAGTCGTGGTCTATCTTGTCTAGCTTTATTTTTAAACTATTACACTTCCTCCTCTCTAAAGAACTCCCCTCTGTTAATATAATAGCAAAAATCTGGATTTTGTCGAGTAGATATGATATAATTATGTTTACACCGATGGGGATTCGCCAAGTGGTAAGGCAGTGGGTTCTGGTCCCACCATTCGGGGGTTCGAATCCCTCATCCCCAGCCAGGAATGTTAAAAATGACCCGAAGGGTCGTTTTTTAGATTCCTCGTTAGAGGAATCAGTGGTTCGAACCCCCAGGCTGGTTCGAACGGAAGAGCGAAGCGACGACGTCCCCATCCCTCACCCAAACTTATCTGCGAGACTTGCGCTTGTGCTTTTTATTGAACACATCATGTCTCAGGAAACCAATTATAGACGAGATAACTTCCAGCAAAGTCATGATGAACAACGCGTAGTTTCCAGTTAGTAATGTATATATTAAATATGGCGAGTTTCCTACTGCGTTACCGAGACGAATCCATTTTGTCTTACCATACCAGAGCGACCAGGCGTAAATTAGTGAACCAATATAAGGAAGAAGAGATAACGGTCCCGCCCAGCTGATAGCAGTCAGGATCGTCATCATAGTATACAGTATAATTAAAATCCAAAGCGGTGCGCGTTTCTTCTCATATTTGGTAAAAATAATATCGCGGACAAAACTAACTGAAGCCATTAGCGAGCCAGTGATAGCTCCTTTAACGAGATACTGCGCCACAATAAATGCTTCCGATGCAGTCTGAAGAATCATCAATGGTCGTTTCTTCTTGAGCTGCATGCTGACTACAGTGCAGATTAAGGCGAGAATGCCAAATGCTTGTCCGAGAATAAATACTATTGCTTCGTTATCCATTAGTACTATTATAACATCTTATGCTTTCATTTTAATAGGTCTCTTGATATAATGGCAGTGGTGGACTTAGGTCCGCCTTTGTACTTTAAAAAGGAGGTAGAATAAAATGATAAGTACAATAGTTTATGTTGCTTCATTTTTTATTATTCTCGTGGCCTTCTTTCTGATTAGGCGGAACT
This sequence comes from Candidatus Saccharimonadota bacterium, assembly GCA_017512925.1. Taxonomy (GTDB): domain Bacteria; phylum Patescibacteriota; class Saccharimonadia; order Saccharimonadales; family Saccharimonadaceae; genus Nanosyncoccus. The sequence continues at coordinate 179,910 of JAFWEN010000003.1, forward strand.
TCGTCGACCTGAGAAATCACGACGAGGGAACCGACGAGATGAAAGAACTTGCGGGAATCATCCGCGACGGCGCAAGCACATTTATGATGAGGGAATATCGAGTAATTTTTCCGACGGTTTTCTTCATCGCATTGCTCTACTCGCTATTTGCAGAACGTTTTGCAGGAGCTGCTTTGCTGCTTGGCGCGGCGCTCAGCACGACTGCAGTCGAAATTGGCATGCGTGCTGGCACTTACGGTAATGTAAGGACCGCAAACGCAGCCGAGACCACAAAGGTGCTTAGCCGCACGATGCGCATTGCCCTTTTGGGTGGTAGCGTCAGTGGATTTGCTGTACCAGCATTCGGCATACTTGGATTTTTAATCGTATGGTTATTATCTGGTGGTACCGCATCTAATGTAGTTGGTCATGGATTGTTAGTTGATAATCCATGCAATGCTGTAACAATGAGATTGGGATGTTATTCACTAGGTTGCTCGCTGGTTGCGATGTTTAACCGCGTAGCTGGCGGCAACTACACTAAAGCTGCGGACATTTCTGCCGATATTGTTGGCAAAAACGTCCACAATATGCCTGAAGATGACTCTAGAATGCCAAACACTATTGCTGATTTTATCGGTGACTGTGTTAATGACATTGCCGGGAATGTTTCAGACCTTAAGGAAAGCCTAGTAGCGACCCCGACTGCATGCATTTTTATTGGTTCGCAAGTATTTGCAGATAACCCCGTCGCATTAAATGCTGCGTGCCTGTTTCCTTTTGTAGTTCTGGCAAGCGGATTGTTTAGTAGCCTCGTTGGAGTTACTTCAGTAATCCAGATGAATCGCAAAAAGTTTAAGACTGGTCCAAATGGAGAGAAAATCGAGATTTCGCGTGAAATTTCAGACCCTAGCGTCGAACTCGACATGGCGACATATTTATCTGCAGGAATCGTCCTCGTAGTTAGTTTGATTGGCGCTTATTATGTGTTCAAAGATGTGCCTGAATTCAATGTCACGAAGTATGGCTGGCTCCGTCCGTGGACTGCTACGGCGCTCGGTATTGTTAGTTCGGTTTTGGTTGGAAAATCAACCGAGTACTATACCAGCATGAAGTATGATCCAGTTCGTAAGCTTAATTCAATGGCCAAGGAGGGTGCTTCTTTCGTCGTTACCGAAGGTGATGCGATCGGATATCGTTCAACACTTATCCCAACGATCATTATTGGTGTATCGATGTATATTGCTTACAAACTAAACGGCATTTATGGTATCGCCGTTGCCGGACTTGGAATGCTCAGCTTCGTCGGAACGACCGTGTCTATTGATGCATTTGGGCCTATTGCAGACAACGCAGGTGGTATCGCTGAAAGCTGTCACCTGGATCCGGATGTTCGGAAAATTACCGACCAGTTAGATGCCGCAGGAAACACTACTGCCGCTATTGGAAAAGGAAACGCTATTGGCTCGGCTGCATTTGCAACTGTTTCACTAATTATAGCTTATATTGGTGGATATATGTTGAGGGATGTAAGTTTTCTTTCAGTCGTTGTTTATGTAGTCATAGGTGTACTGTTCGGGGCGGCTCTCGTTATGTATTTTAGTGCTTTATTGACGGAAAATACTATTGTAGCCGCAAAACAGCTTGCTGATGCGGGAGAAGCACAGTTCAGAGAACACCCTGAAATACTTGAAGGAATAATGCGGCCAGATTATAACGGCATCATTGAACTCGCAGCGGGCAACGCGTTAAAACACATGCTGCTCCCTTCGGTTCTGGCTATCCTTACTCCAGTATGTTTAGGATTTACATTTGGCCCAGACCTTATGCTTGGGGTTCTGATTGGTAGTGCTGCATCCGCAATCGTACTTGCGGTCTATAATGGTAATTCTGGCGGTGCGTATGATAACAACAAGAAGGCCATCGAAATCGTCATTGCAGCTCAGAGGAGAGAAAAGAAAGAGGTTGATCCTGAGCTCCTGCTGGCACTTAAAGCCGCCGTAATTGGCGACACGGTTGGCGACACTAGAAAAGATGTAGTCGGTGTATCACTTGATATCTTTATTAAGACGATGTCTACAGTGTCTAACACTTTGGCTCCTCTTTTCTCAGCATTTCATTTGTTCTAACCTACTTAAACCCTCGATTATGTATCGGGGGTTTATTTTTTGTGGTATAATTCTTTCATAATGGCTAAAAAAGTTTTTACACAAAAACAGCTTGAGGATTTGTCAGCTGAAGAAATTAATCAAAAAATTATCTACGAAAATTATTCGCTACTTAAAACTCTAGGTGGAGAAAAATTGAGAAAAGAAATGGTACCGGTAGGTAAGGCTTGTAAAAGTGCGATTGGCTATTTTATTTCCACAACCGGCCCGAAAAGTGATCCAGAAAAACACGCTAAAAATGCGCGCAAGAAATTAGTGAAAGTTTTATCTAAAGTTACGCCTGGAGAATATAAAGGATTCCCGAAAGATAGCGATAAAGGCTTAGTAGTTGGCTTCAACCATCCATCGCTCGGTGAAATTGCGCGAATCTTACTAATGAAAGTAGACGTGATGGGCGAGAAGCCAATGTTGTTTCCGGTGAATTTGCCATGGTATGAAGCTCTAGCGCCGTTCTATGATAAGATTAAGATGCTCGGTATCATTATTACGCCAACGATTACGCCTTCTACTTGGAAAAAATTAAATATCCCACACGAATCAGAATTATACGAACCAGCAAATCGTATTAAGCATGGTTTTCGTGATATGTATACAGATTTATCACACGAGACCATTAAGGATGGTGGCGTGATTTTTGTGGCACCATCAGCAACGAGGCAGGCAACAGTTTTTAAGACTCCAGAATGCTATAATAAAAAAGAAGATATCATCCCTACTATGTCTTTACTAGCGCTTAGGTTGTACAGCGATCCAGAAATGAATTGCGATTTTCTGCCAATGGCGGTATTGCCGCCGGAAGGCTATGGACGTTCGCTAAATTTTTGGAAAAAGTACACATTAATTCCCGGCAAGATAATGACTGCAAAGGAAATCCGCAAGAAATATTTTGGCGATAAAACACCCGACAAACTTGAGGGATTTGATTACGAATTCCATAAACGTATTGCGGATAAACTGCCGAAGGAATTTTGGTATTAATTCTCACATTAAATTTGCAAACGTGCTATAATCATAAGAGGAATGGAAGAAGAACCGTATTTTTATCATCCACTCGAAAACATAGAAGATATAGACGAATTTGAAGCGGCGGTGGAACGCGTTCATTTGACGAAGGCTATTTCTAAGGAAAGGCCATATACTTATTGGACGATTGAATTATATGATCAAAAAAACGGCATTCGCGGTGGTGGTGGACTAGGTGTATTAGCCGCCGATACTAGACGTGTAGCCGAACAGATGGGTGTACCTTTCGTACTGATTACACCATTTTATCCGAGTGAAACGCACCAGGTTCTAAGAGATGGCGAAGTTGTAGATGAACATAAATCAGTAGACTATCATGACTATGGTTTTCGTTTTGTAGATACCGTGAATGTAAAATGCTGTGGCAACCTATGCAAGCTTGATGTAATAGAAAAGCGTTTTTCTAGCACACGAATTGTGGCAATTACAGAGCCGAATTTTGGCGAATTATATTCCGGCATGAGCGGTTCTGATCATAGGTTATACCAAGAAGTGTCGCTAGGATTTGGTGGCTATGCTGCGCTGAAGTTATTAGGACTAAAACCGGCAATTATACAGTTAAATGAAGTTGCTACGTTCTTCGCAGCGCTAGCTAGACTAGATGAGCTCGCTAGTAATGGGATGGATTTTTACGAAGCGGTGGTTTATACGCGCAAACATACGCTATACACAAACCATACCCTTGTGCAGGCGGCAGAGGCGGACTTCTCGCGTGAGCAATTTGAACGTTTTGTTTACCCGAATTTAAAGTCGCCAGCAGTAAAAAAGTGGCTGGATGATAAGTTTTGCGACGGCAGGATGCGTCTTTCGTCTGTAACGATTGAAATTGCAGAGCTCAGAAGCGGCGTTTCAAAGCTTCATGCTAGAGTTGCGAACTATCACGATATTGCTGGAAATAAAGTTAAGTTTAAGGCAGTGACCAATGGTATAGATATGGAAACTTGGGTGTTGCCTGAGATAATGAATTTTTACAAAAAGGCTGGGGTGCTGAACGAAATTGATTTACCAACTGCAAATTACATGACGAAGCTTGAGAATTTGTCGCCTGAAAAAATTTGGGAACTAAAAAGCCGTGGACGCGAAGTACTTAATAAGGAACTTGCACGACGCAAAGACCAGAATGGCGCTACGCTCCAGTTTAGACCAGATGATTTTATCTTTGATTTCAAGCGTCGCTTTGTAGATTATAAGCGACCGGAAATGCCGTTTCGTGATTTGGCGAGGCTACGTTCCGTGCTGGAGCCACGTAGGGCACATTATATTATCGCAGGGCGAATTCATACTGGTGACGACAGAATGACGGCCAAGCTCGGAAAGTTGTTAAACGACATCAAGACTGACAGCTATCTATCTACGCATGTACATTACATTGCGGATTATGACGAGAGGCTAGCTTATGCTTTGTCTGTGGGTTCTAACGCCGCGATTAATATTCCAATTGTTGGGCTGGAAGCTTGCGGGACTTCTTGGGAAAAAGATATTGCAAACTTAAATCTGTTAATTTCCACTCATGATGGTGGCGTGGCTGATGCGTCTAAAAATAATTATCTCAATGTAAGTGGAGCAGATGAAAATGAAGAATTGGAAGAGTTATATATCAAGATGAACGAGGCTATTCAGATTTGGGATAATGATTTTGACTTAGCGTTCACCATCCGCCAACAGCTGGAAGCGTATTTGCCAATTATTTCTGGTGCGAGAATGCTAAAAGATTATCTTGACTATTTGTTTCCGGCGTAGTATACTATTGACAAGTCTGGTATCAGACTATTTTTAATGAAGGAGTAAAATGGCTAAACCAAAAATCACCAGAATCAAAGCCGGTGAATCTTCTAAGCAAAAGGAAGAAGAGCAGGCGCCGATTACTCGTAAAAAGGTAGTTGTAGAAGATAAAAAACAGAAAAAAGCCAAAGCAAAGGAAGCTCGCAAGGCCGCCAAAGCCGAGAAAAAAGTTGCGCGCGCAGAAAAAAATAAAAAAGTATTTATTCTTTTCCGCCCATTCGTAGCGCTCGGAAGATATTTACGCGATTCTTGGCGCGAAATACGTCAAGTGCGTTGGCCGAACCGCAAAGCCACCTGGAAAATGGTGTTAGCGGTATTAATCTATACAGCTTTGTTCGTAATCTTCATCTCGCTAGTTGACTTGTTCTTCAGCTGGCTATCAAGTTTAATAATTAAATAAGGAGTAATAAATGGCAGTAAACCGTTATGATGACACCCGTGCATGGTATGCAATTTCTACTTACAGCGGGTATGAGGACAAGGTGGCCGATTCAATCAATCAGCGCGTCGGTACCGTAGAAATGGCTGACAAAATTTTTGAGGCAATTGTGCCAAAGGAAAAACAGATTGAAATTAAGAACGGCAAGCGCAAAGTGGTGGACCGCAAAATTCTACAGGGTTATGTGCTGGTAGATATGAAACTTTCCGATGAAACTTGGTATATTATTCGCAATACTCCTGGCGTGACTGGATTTATTGGCACCGGTACGCAGCCGACTCCGGTTTCGGAAAAAGAAATCGCTAAGATTAAGAAACGGATGGGTGTAGAAGACCCGAAGTTCTCGGTGAAATACGAAATTGGTGAAGTCGTATCTATTACAGATGGCCCGTTCAAAGGATTTGATGGCACGGTGTCTGAAATTGATGCGGCTAAAGGTAAACTTAAAGTCATGGTGTCAATGTTTGGTCGCGAGACACCAGTTGAGCTTGATGCATTGCAAGTTAAACAGTTAAATTAATTGTCCACAAAAAAATAACCCCTCGCGGGGTTATTTTTTGCGTTAGATTAGTCGACAACTTCTACGCCCATGGAGCGAGCAGTACCGGCGACAATCTTGACAGCTGCGTCAAGATCGTTAGCGTTGAGCTGATCCATCTTTTTATTGGCGATTTCTTCGAGCTGAGCGCGAGTGATTTTGCCAACTTTATCGACGTTTGGTTTGCCTGAACCTTTGTCAATCTTGATAGCCTCACGGATGAGGTCATCTACTGGCTGACCAAGACAAGTCCAGTCGAAAGTGCGGTCTTCGTAAACCCGGATATGAACGATTACGTTCTTGCCCATGAATTCTTTGGTTTTTTCGTTGAATGGATTGATGAAATCCATCATGTTAAGACCCCACTGGCCCAAAGTTGAGCCGACCGGAGGCCCTGCAGTCGCGCGACCGCCAGGGATGCGAAGTTTCAAATTGCCGATAACTTTTTTCTCTGCCATCGTAAAATCCTTATTTAAGTTTACTAATTAGAAGCATTTATGTAACGAGATAATTATACCAAAAAGTCTGGAAATTGTAAAGGATTTATGGTATAATGTAGGTATTATTAAGGTTGGGAGAGCTTTGCTCGTTAGTACCACAGAAAGGAAAACATGGCTAAAGAAGATGTAGCCAAAAAACTTGAAGATATTAAAGCGGATGTTACTGAAAAGGTAGCGGAAGCTCGCGCCGATGCGGCCGAAAAGGTAGCTGAGGCGAAAGAGAAGATTGAAGCGACTCAGGCAGATCTCGCGGATAAGGTTTCGGACGCAGTGGAAGAGACTAAGGAAAAGTTCGCCAAAGCCGGCAAGAAGTCTAAAAAACATCTTGAAGAGGTGAAGGCCGAGATTGAGCGCCAGGCTCGCAAAGTTGAGCGTGCAAAGGAAGAGGCCGAAGCAGCTGAAAAGCCAAAGGGTGCCAAGCCAATTACACGTCCGCGCATTGAACGCCGTGGCAAGAAATACCAGGAAGCTGCTAAACTAGTTGAAAAGGGCAAGGTTTATACTTTGAAAGAGGCAGTAGAGTTGGCAATTAAGACCAATCCAGCGAAATTTGATGCAGCGCTTGAAGCACATGTACGTCTAGGCGTAGATCCACGCCAAGCGGATCAGAATATTCGTACTACTATTGTACTACCAAACGGCAACGGTAAAACTGTGCGTGTAGCCGTATTCGCTCCGGCTGACGTATGCAAGGCTGCCAAGGCTGCTGGCGCAGACATCGCCGAAGACGAAGAATTCTTGAAACAGCTCGAAAAGGGAACGATTAACTTTGACGTGCTGATTTCTACTCCGCAATATATGCCAAAGCTTGGCAAGTTTGCGCGTGTACTTGGCCCGAAGGGACTAATGCCAAATCCAAAGGCTGGCACTGTTACTAATGATGTAGAAAAGGCTGTAAAGGAAGCAAAGGCTGGTAAGGTTGAGTATCGTGTAGATAAGCAGTCTATCGTACACATTGGACTTGGCAAGGTTTCGTTCGGCGCAGATAAGTTGCTCGAGAACGCAAATGTATTCTTTGATAGTTTGAAGGCGCAGAAACCGGCTTCGATTAAAGGTTCTTATGTAAAGTCTGTTTATTTGACAACTACGATGGGACCTTCAATCGCAATTGAAAACCTCTACAACTAGTCTGTCTTAAGGCAAGTCTAGCAAAAATAGCCCCTCGTGGGTTATTTTTGTGCTATAATATGCTTATGAATGATTTCTTAAGTGGTCTTGAAGTTTGGCAGTTAATTGTAGTGATGGCAATTGGTGCACTTTTGATGCTGGTGGGCTATCGGATAAAGAAGGTGGCCTTTTTCCTGATTTGGTTTTTCATCGGTTTTCTGCTAATGCAAAATCTGATGCCGTGGATTAATTCTAGTTTTCCGGATATTGCAAGCCAAGACTTGTGGCAATGGTTACTACCTCTCTGCGGTGGGCTCTTGCTCGCACTGCTTGGATTTACGATTGAAAAATTGTGCGTGGGCGGGATATGTTTTGGGTTGGTTGTGACGATTGCAATTCAACAATTTGGCACCGAAATAAATGTGATAGTAATCAGTGCGGTGGTCGGCGTGGTTTTGGCTGGGGTAGCTGTAGTGATGATGAAACCAGCTGCTATCATAGCAACTTCTCTCGCGGGTGCGTTTTTGGTGGTTTCTGCCTTGCCGTATGTCGCTCCGGCTATCAAACTGGACGATTATTTCTTCTTGGCGTTAATCGGCGGAACTGTGCTAGGCTCAATAATCCAGTTCTTCACGACAAAACATATAAGTTAAAATAACCGTTTTACTTGACATTTTAGCGATTTTGATGTATAATATGAAGTATGTACCTTTACAAAGGATTTTTTTGGATTGTTTTATAGAACGGGGGTAAAAACTAAATGGAAGAAAAAACAATCTTTACCGCACTAAACAGTTATTGCGACGAAAAGACGCTCGAAGCAATTTTCGCGGCGTGTCGCGGGAGAGAAGATCTCCCAGACTGCACGATTCAAAAGCTAGCCGAGGAATATTCGGTGGCTACAACGTTATCAATGGAAAACATTCATTCTAACAGCGAGTTATCTTACGACTATGTTCGTACTGGTATCCTTTCTGAGGACGTGAATACAGCCATTGAGTCATTAGCGTTTTGCTTAGGCAGGCGTGACGTACCGGCAGATATCATCGCTTCCGCTTTGGAAATGCGGGACGACAGGTTGACACGATTAGCTTATGCCGTATGCGACGGCACCGATCTACCAATTGCGACCATATGTGAATGGGCACAGTCTCAAATTGTGTTCCAAATTGCAGCACTTCATGCGTGCAGGAGATTTCAAGAAATTAGGCCCGAAATAGTCAAAGACGCATGCGAGGCTTTCGCAAGTTTGGAAGATAAAAAGCTCTGTGACGATCTCGTCCATAAGATGGACATCAATGAGGAATATCTGACGGAATGGTTACTCTCCAGCGACCAAAATCTCTGGAGAACAGCTGCTAAAGCCTGCTTGGGGCTCACAAACCCTAGCGTTGAGTTTATCGAACGCGGTCTGGAACATAGCGATAGCTCTGTGCGCAATGCCATGTTTGAACTCTGCACGAGGATTGACTTGTCCAACATCGTTTTTACGCGTTGGCTGCGACGTGCCAATCAGTTTTTCACTGCAGCAATGGCAACACGGTTTTTGAAGAATAACACTGCTGGCTTTTTGACAGAAATGGGTATGCTAAGCGAGAACCCAGAGACGCGTCTTTTCGCAGTCTGGTCAGCCAGTAATACGTGTCCGCCAGATGTAGTGGAACGGTGGTTAAGAAGCCCAAATATTCTGTTTCAGAAGGCTGGGTTGAAAGCTTGCATTGGGAACGACGGAGTAAGAGACTCGCTTATCCGCGAGTATATGGATAAGTGGCCGATAAATAGTTCTCTATGGGAGTTGGCAGCGATTTGTCTTGAAAAGAAAACCGGCAAACCGGTGAGGACTTTTGAGCCGAGAGGCGTCGTGTTTAAGCGCTGTCTAAATGGAGTCTTGGTTACCGCCAGAATACCATCAGATGCGAGCATCCGTGGAGCTTGGCTCGACTGCCACTCGGATAAGGCCGTGATTGAAAGTGTAGGCGGAGACTTCTTCGGAGAAGACGTTGGCGTAACTTTTGAAGGTCCAGACCTGCAAGAGTATCGAGCCGAAGACGTGATTGCTATGGACAATTTCTGGCGGATTAGCCAGAAGGAGAGGAGAAGTTTTAGTTTCTCTTGCCATGTCTAGGAAAAATCCTTTTGAAAAGCCACCCTGCGGGGTGGGTTTTTCTTGCCCAAAAATCCGCCCTTTAAAAGAGGCGGATTTTTACAATTAGCTAATTTTTGCTTAATTTAAGCGAGTTCGACAGTTGCGCCAGCGTCTTCGAGGGCTTTCTTCATAGCCTCGGCATCAGCCTTTGCGACCTTTTCCTTAACAGTAGCAGGAGCACCGTCAACGATAGCCTTAGCTTCGCCAAGACCAAGCCCGGTGGCTTCCTTTACGGCCTTGATGACTGCAATCTTCTGAGCACCAGCGTCTTTCAAGACCACATCGTACTCAGACTTTTCTTCGGCGCCAGCGCCTGCATCGGCACCACCAGCAGCGACAGCTACAGCTGCGACTGGCTCAATGCCATATTCGTCCTTAAGGACAGTTTTGAGTTCGTTAACCTCAAGCACGGTCATATTGACGAGCTCTTCAGCCAACTTTTTAATATCAGTTGCCATATTTTATCCTTTCAATTAGTTATTTGGTTGCTTCCTCTGCATGCTTTTCCAAGCCAGAAACTACGCCATTGATGCCAGATAGCAATGTATCCACCACCTGGGCGATAAGTTCGTTCTTGGTCGGAAGATTACCGAGAGTGGTAACTTCTTCTTTGCTAAGATTCGTACCAGCCGCGTCAAAACCACCGATGAGTTCCATCTGTTCGTGGGTTTTAGCGAATTTGGTCAAAACTTTCGCAGCATCAAAGTCTTCGTCAGTGCCGAGCGCGTAAAGCAACTGGCCGGTTAAGTCAGAAGCATCGGTGTCTTTGTAGGCAGCGATTTCTTTCATCGCGACCTTTACCAAACGGTTTTTGACGACCTTGATTTTCACTCCGGCTTCGCGAGCAGCTTTCCTTAGCTCTTCAAGCTCTTTCACGGTGAGACCTTGATATTTAGCGTAGACTACCATTTTGGAGTCGCTAAGTAGCGCAGTCAAATCTGCAACCAATGTGTTCTTTTTATCTTTTGAAATTGCCATAAAAAGTTCCTTTGGTTAATTTATTATTCAAAATTAGCTAATTGTTAACATTCGTCACCAAATAATACAAGAAATTTGCCTCGGTGGCATAATTAAGTGATTGACACCGCCACTGTCTTTGGTAACTGAAGGTATTATATCACTAATTAATGATTTTGTCCATGACTTTCTTGATTTTTTCGATGTCCGACGGGCGGTTGTGGAGGCCGAGAGAAAAGCGCACAAGTGGCGGCAAGCCGAGGACATGATCTAAATAATAGTGGACACAGAAGTAGCCGGTGCGCGCCATGATATTTTCGCGCGAGAGGGCTTCGCCGAGCAAATGAGAATCTAAGCCATCTACGTAGAACGACATGGTAGGATTTGGTTCTTTGTTTATTAGATGGACTTTATCGGAGTCGCTGAGAAAGTCGTAAAGCTCCTTAGTATTGTTCTCGAGATTTTGCCAGTCGGATTTGGGAAGTTTTTTCAGCCAGTCTAGCGCAGTGCCGAGCGCGACAATCTCACCCCAGGCCTGAAGGCCAGATTCGAAACGAGTGTAGCGGTGTTCTTTACCTTCGGCGGAAGCTTTATAATTCGTAAGCTCAACGTCGTCCACCATACCACCACCGACGAAACCATAATTCATCTTCTCTAGCAAATCGTCACGCCAGACGATGACGCCGAGCGAAGCAGAATATAATTTATGCGCCGAGAAGCAAATCGCGTCAACCTCTACACTCCTTAGGATATCGGCAGAGTGGGCCATGGCCTGCGCAGCATCAATAATCAGGATGCCGCCGGCGGCGTGGACGGCTTTGTTTAGCTCTTTAATATTCTGAAGTTTGCGACCGTCGAAATTCGAGGCACAGTTTACCACTACCACGGCGTTGGTAAAATCGTAGTCATCAATCGGGATAGAGCCGTCGTCGTTTCGTTTCATCACCTCGCGTGGTAGACCGGTGCGCTCAGAAAAAGCAATCGTGGCAAGGAATGGGGAATTATGCTCGATTTCGCTGGTCATCACTTTATCAAATTCGTCGGCTTTGAGCTGAGAGAGAATCAGGTTGATGCCGTAAGTAGTATTTAGCGTAAAGGAAACCGTGTACTTCTTAGGCTTCAGCCCAACAAACTTCAGAACTTTCTCGCGGGTTTCTTCGACTTTCTCGTCGGTAATGCGACCCCACTTGTATTTAACGCGCTCACCACAAGAATTATGCTCGGTATAATAGTTATTCAGCGCATCAATCACCGGGCGCGGGCGCAAGCTTTGGCAAGCACCATCCAGATACACCTCCCCCTCGCCTAAATAGTCAAAATCGTTCATAGGTATATTATACACCAATTAAAAAAGACCGCAATTATCGCGGTCTTGTGATGGGGAGGGGTTTTGGGCTGCGAGCCATAATAGAAACCGTTTCTAACTCCATGTGGGCTTCGATTAGATTTATCGCATACTCATACATGCTAATTATTCTACGGGCGTCATCTTTTTGCCGTCCAAAAGTTTCAAATATACTAATAATAGTCGTAGTCGAAAAGATTATGGCAAAAATCAAGATGACACTGACAATCAGTCCATTATCCGCACATATTAAGGCGTAGATTAGATAGCAAACAGCAATTGCAACGAAGAACGAAATGCGCTTACAGACGGTTATTCTGTTTTCAATATCGGTGACTTTTGAAGACTCCCGACACGTAGCCTCGAATATTTTTTCCTTCATGGCATCCAAATCGTCATCATCGAAATCAAAATCATACACGAATTCATTAAAATGGCGCTCCAGCTCCATATTCGACAGAAGGGCTGGCATTTCACAACTACTTGATGTCGAATGCCTAATCATATATCGCATATTTTCATTTTCGTCTCTGCAAATAAATATCGTGTCTTCGACAACAGTACTATACTCTCCCCTATAGTCGAATTCGTTTTTGGACTTCACCGAAGATAAAGCGCAGTCGAAAAAGTTAGCCATTATTTTTACCTCCTTATAAAAGTACTCCTCCCCAATTAATAAAATAATACTATAAGATATTATAATTGTCAAAATATTGCGTATTAGGCTATTACAAATCTCCGTAGCGATGCTAATAAAAAAAGACCACAACTAATGTGGCCTCACATTGGGGAGATTTTTATTATCAGATTTGGATGATGAGTGTAGACAATTGAATTTCCTATAAGCGTTAATTAATAAAACGGAATATTTATATGTCTTTATTCTGTTACGAATATGCGTCGCACGCGAGCGGCGATTGAATATAACCCAGATAGGTATGAAATAGGTAAAGCCGGACGTCACGCAAATTATTAAAAATTCAATTGGAGCATTCGCTATATAGGCGAGCACTAGACATGTTATATCGACTAATGATACGAGCAGCAGTGCGCCTAGCGCCTGCCATACTTCTTCCTTCATATCAATGAGTTTCAAGCTGTCAGACGATTTAAGCTCCGTTATTCCGTCCACGATAATATCCAAACTCGGGTTGACGCTCACTGGCAGTGTAAATGTAGGCTACACTACTAATGGTTGGTCTATGATTAATACTAATCCTTATTATCTAGTGCGCTCCGGCCGCGTCGATGGTTCTATCCTGTACGTTTTTACCGGCTACGGCTACTACTGGTCTAGTACTGTCGTTAGCGGTTCCTACGCTTACTACTTGTACTACAATTCCGGAGCCCTTTATCCCGCCAGCCAGGACCTTCGCCTCTACGGCAGGTCTCTCCGCTAGTAACGGTGTAACTATATAATATATTTGATACCAATCATTAATTATGCTATATTTTTACTAGGATTTTACAAATCTTGAACCTTATTTCAATGAGCGTCTTCTTGCGCATGGATTCATCCATTGAATTATCTGTAAAAATAGATAGAAAGGAGGAGGATTAAATGGAAGAGAAAAGTTATTCCCATGCACAGACTAAAGATTTGTCGGAAGCGGAACGGATCAGAGAGACGATAGAGGGTTTTGTTAGCATGAAAGATATATCGGAACTTATCAAGGTATACAACCTGCCCGCAAAAATCGACTTTTGGCCCACTTCGGTAGGAGAAAGTATACTTACTGTAACAGAAGAAGAGTGGGATTTGTTATGATCAGCAAACAAGAAGAGGCTCTAAACCCGCCCTAGTGGGCGGGTTTTTCAACGGAATGTCGTTTAGATGTGCTATACTTATATTAAGGTATTTATACGCCTTGAACCTACTTTAACAGATGTCTTCTTGCGCCTAAATTATCCATTGATACGTTTACAGAAATAGATAGGAGGCCGACAATGGAAAAGAGAGATTATTGTCATGCGCTAACGAATAGCTTGCTGAAGGCAAGATGGGACAGGAGAATGCTGGAGGTGCCGAAGGGCTTCGACGATGTCATTAGGACCTACAGGCCACCATAAGAAATAGATAATCTTTATCCCCCAAAGCAAGAAGACCCCCTTAAACCCGCTCTAGCTAGCGGGTTTTTAATTCTTCGGCATTTTTTTCTTTACACAATTAAAATATTTATGATAAAATAGGGTCATTATGGTGTGTATTGCTGCATTTATTATTTTGGCGATAATTGGGGTGTTTGTCGCGATAATTTCGATTTTCAAGCCCGAGGTGGGAAAGAAATATCTGAAGATTTTTAAGAAGTCTTGGGGGTGTTTGTGGAAGAAAGTGCGGTTGCAAAAATGCGAAACCGGCTTTAAAGAAGATGTGAAAAACACACTGCTTAGCCGTGTGATAGTAAAGCACCCGAAATGGGTGAAACCACTATCAGCAATCATTGAGGTTATTTCTGTAGTGATTGTAATTGTGGCGGTGTGGGCAATATTAACGGCGATAAAGTCGCTTCTAGCTTTATGGGCGCTGGGAACTTGCAATGTCACAAAACCAGCAGCTTGCTCTCTAGGAGCGGAAGTTTGCTCGATAGATGAAGAAGAACCGACCAATTTTATTGAGGGCGTAGGTAGATGGTTCACTGAATGGGGCGAAATCTTCGAAGCAATACCAGATAAGTTTAAGAATTACCAGGCAGGAGACTATGATTTTACGTATATTTCCGTGGCGGATGGTTCGGAAGAAAAGTCTATCGCGGTAGATATATTAGATCCTGGATGTATTGTTTGTTTGAAGTCTTACAACAATCAGCGGGAAGCCGGTTTCTTCGAAAATTACAACGTGAGGATCGTGCCTTATGCTATCCAAGCGCCAGACGGAACTTACAAGTATAAGAATTCGGCCTTGGTCGTGAAATATATGCTAGCAGTGGAGCAAATTCGCTCCGGTACCGCTGTCAAGTTGCTTGACTATATCTTTACACGTAAAAATCACAACGATATTTCTTATCAGACACTCTTTAATGAAGATTATTCCGAAGATGACGCGCGAGGTAAGCTTGAAACTTGGCTAGGGGAACTTGGTTTTGATGATGGAGCGATAGAGGAAGTGCGCAAAATTGCTGATTACCCAGAGATTGAAGAGAAGATGGAATCCAATCAAGATATCGTGGAAAACCAAATCCATGCCAAAGGTATCCCAACAATGATATTCGATGGCAAGAAGCACACCGGACTTTGGAAAGCCGAGTAAGTTTTAGTGTTTATACTTATTTTGTATTTTTTACAACATTTTTGCGTTTACCACTGTTAAATTAGTGGAAAACTTTAATAAAAAGTCCTTGACTTTACTAGCCATCGGATATAATATAATATTAATACTATATTTAGACAGGATGCGAGGTGATGTCTGAAATACCAGAAAAACAAATAAAACGTTTACGTAGTTTAATCAGTGAAGCTGAGACCAGTCTTTCTGCTGCCAAGGAATTATTAATTTCTATTTTGGGAGATGGGGATACGATTGTTACGCCTAATGATACCGTAATACCGACGGCTGACGGGAAAATTATTGAGGGGATTTTTGATGGCCAGATTATGATTGGGCCGGATGGCAAAAATTATCCGGTGCCGGCGAATTACGCTTCAAAGTCTAAGCTGGTGGAAGGCGATATTATGAAGCTCACCATCACTGAAGATGGCAAGTTCCTATATAAGCAGATTGGCCCAGTGGAGCGCAAGACAGTAATTGGCACACTAACTCATCACGATGATAAATATTTCGTGGAAGTGAATGGACGCGAGTATCAGATTTTATATGCGTCGGTGACGTATTTCCATCTAAGGAATGGTTCGCAGGTATCAGTGACGATACCAGCCAATAATGACGAAGCAACTTGGGCAGCGGTAGAAGCCGCACTATGAGGAGCTTGTATCGGAAATACAGGCCGGTCAAGCTAGAAGATGTAGTTGGACAGGAGCAGGTGACAGAGCCTTTGGCTGGCGCGCTTAAATCTGGAAAGATTAGCCATGCGTATCTTTTTATTGGGCCGCGAGGATGCGGGAAGACATCGGTGGCGAGAATTTTGGCACACGAGATAAACGGGTTCAAGTACGAAATTGAAGATGATTATGTAGATATTATAGAAATTGACGGCGCATCTAATCGTGGTATTGATAACATTCGGGAACTGCGCGAGAAGGTTGCGATAGCGCCGACGACTGGAAAATATAAAGTCTACATCATCGACGAAGTCCATATGCTGACGAAAGAGGCATTTAATGCCTTACTAAAGACTTTGGAAGAGCCACCAGAACACGCTGTCTTCATTATGGCGACGACCGATGCCTATAAAGTGCCAGTCACAATTACTTCGCGCGCGCAAACCTATACCTTTAAGCTAGCGGGCGCCGAGACGATGTTTAAGCACCTGAAAAAAATTGCACAAGAAGAGAAGATTGATATTGAAGATGCAGCACTAAAGATAATCGTGAAGCGAGGTGGTGGGTCTTTCCGCGACTCTTTGTCGCTGCTCGATCAGATTTCTACGCTCTCGGATAAAACCATCACTGAAAAATTGGTGGTTGAAGCGATGGGGCTGCCGGAAGACGAGAAGATCCAGGAACTACTGACACAATATAGGGCTGGCGATTTGGCAGCAATCGGCTCGACGTTGAAGGAGTTACTAAGTAGCGGCGTGAAACCAGAAGTGGTTGCCGAAGAATTGATTTTGCAAATTATCGCGGAGCCGGAGGCGGAGCTAATCGGCTTGCTGGCGAAGCTACCGGAGATAAAAGCGCCGTTTGCGGAAGCGAAGTTGCTAGTGGCTCTGTCGCCTCGCGCTGGCGCGCTCCGAAATGCCCCGCAACAGGACACGAAAGACACCCAGACAGAAAAAACCAGTATTGTGCCGCAGCAAAATACAGACAGAAATGATAATTTCAATTGGGGCTTGTTTATTGAAAGATTAAATGAACTTAACGACGCCATCGCGACGCAAGCGAAAAAATGCAAACATAAGGCCGTGGCGAATGAGTTGCATTTGTATCCAGATAAGCGCATTACAAAAATTATCTTATCGCGAGACAATAATAAAAAGATTTTGATAGAGGCAGCCGGGGGATACAAAATTGTTTTTCATGAAGCTGGGGAAAAACTGGATGACACAAAAGAAGACGCCTTACTTTCTAAAATTTCTGATATAATGGGAGGTGAGGTAACAAATGATGGAGGAAACAGCCCGTTCTAAACCGGATGACGGTAGAATCCCGCCGCAAGACATAGTGGCGGAAAAATCTCTGCTAGGTGCGATTATGATTTCTGACGGTATATTACCAGAGATATTAACTATAATCAAAGCAGATGATTTTTATGACGAGCGGCACAGAATTATTTTTGCGGCGATGGCGAGTCTTTATGATCAGCATAAGCCGGTGGATCTTTTGACCTTGACGTCGGAATTAAAGACTACTAAGCAGTTAAAAAATATTGGTGGGGCGCCGTATCTAACAGAACTATCCAATTTTGTGCCGGCAGCTTCACATGCGAAAGCATACGCCGAGATAATTGAGAAGATGTCCACGCGACGTAAGCTGATTAATGCTGGTACACAGATTGCAAATAGGGCCTATGATGACGATGCGGATGCGAATGAGCTAATTGGTGTAGCGGAAAAACAATTGTTCGAGGTGTCAGATAAAATTATCAAGAGTGACTATACTTCAATGGATCAGCTGCTGGCGGATGCGTTTGACAGAATTGAAGAATTGCAGAAAAACAAAGGTGCCCTGCGTGGGTTAAAGACTGGGTTCAGAGACTTGGATAAAAAAACCGCGGGGTTGCAAAAGGGCGATTTAGTGATTATTGGTGCGCGCCCAGCAATGGGTAAAACTACTTTTGCACAGAATATCGCTTATAATATTGCAAGCATCAACAAGAGGGCCGTGCTTTTCTTTTCGATGGAGATGGCGGCGAATGAAATTGTGGATAGAATGATTTCCGATGTGTCTGGGGTGGACAACTGGAAAATGCGCACCGGCAATTTGAGCGAAGAGGAATTCCAGAAAATCGGCGATGCGCTGGGCGAGATGGATGAGCTACCGATTTACATTGATGACACAAGTTCTATGACTATCGTAGAACTACGCAACAAAGCGCGGCGCGCGATGCACGACCATGATATTGGCGTAGTGATTGTAGATTACTTGCAATTGATTCAAGGCTCAGACCGTTATAAAGGGAATCGCGTACAGGAGGTGACGGAGATTTCGCGTGGACTAAAGATTTTGGCTCGCGAACTAGAAATACCAGTGGTGGCGCTAGCACAGCTCTCTCGTAGCGTAACTGGGCGCGATGATCCAAGACCAGTTCTATCCGACCTTCGTGAATCCGGTTCCATTGAGCAGGACGCTGACCTCGTGATGTTTTTACACCGTCCAGATTATTATCGGCAAAATGACGATAATTACGAGGAAACGCACATCACGGAGCTAATTGTGGCGAAACACCGTCATGGTGCGGTAGGCAAAATTGAGCTTTACTTCCATCCGGAGTTGCTACGTTTTATGTCACTGGACAAAACACGAGAAGAATAATATAATAATACTGTGAAGAAAGTTGTTATTTCTAAACTCTTTTTATACAGATACCGTTTTGTGATAGGTTATATTATTTTGGGAATTGCTTTCGTGGCAATGCTATTAATGTTGCCAGTGGTGGCCCAGTATGGACTTTCTGATGCAGAGATGCAATCCGCGACTAAGGCGTTTAGGCTGAATATAGATGCGCCGCTTAATGGCGATTTGGCAGATTTGCCGTATCGGGCCTTGCAAAAAGTTTCGATTATGTTGTTTGGGCTGACGCCATACGCAATTAAATTGCCAAGTATTATTATTGGTCTGTTTTTAGCGTTGCTACTAATATTGCTACTTAACCGGTGGTTTAAGAGCAATGTGTCGTTGCTAGCTTCGTGCCTAGTAACACTTTCAACGCCGTTTTTGTTTTTGGTGGGGTCGGGTACGCCGCTAATCATGTTGGTCTTTTGGCCGACGCTTCTACTATGGTTTGGCTCTAAAATCCAAGGCGAAAAACGTCCGAAACCGTCGTATTGTTTCTTGTTTGCAGTGGCGATGTTGTTTTCAATTTTTACACCATATATGGCATATTTTGCGATTTTTTGTGTGCTGTTTGTTTTCTTGCAACCGCATCTGAGATTTGTACTAAGAAGTTTGCCGAAGTTGCCATTATTTTTAATCGGCCTACTCGTGATTAGTGGGATGGCGGCGCTGGTCATGAATATCGTCAATCATCCGGATACTTTGATGGAATTATTATTCGCAAAAGATTACGAGATTACAAATTTCTTTGGCAATATTGGTACGGGGCTGACGCCGCTCTTTTCGTGGCGAGGTTCACAACAGAGTGTATTCCTAACGCCCCTAATTAGTTTGCCGATTTTTGCATTGGCTTTGGTCGGACTATTCTCCACCACAAAAGGCTTCTTCGCATCGAGAAACTCTATCGCGTCACTACTGATTGTGTTTAGCATCATTATCACTGGGTTTAATCCAAATGCGGTGGTGTTTTTGATTTTGCCGTTGTCAATTTTAGTAGCGCACGGGCTAAAATATTTGCTAGAAAAGTGGTATGGCCTGTTTCCAGAAAATCCTTACGCGCGAATTACGGCGGCGGTGCCTTTATCGATTTTATTTGCGATTATTATCATTCCTGGATTACTACAATATTTTTACGGATATCGCTATAATCCTAGCGTAGCAACTGAGTTTAATTATGACTTGCCAATAATTCGCGATAACCTAGATGGACAAATATTATATACACAGGATTATTATGACTTTTATAAGATATTGGAGAGTTCCACAAATATCATGGTGGTTGATGGTATCACTGAGGGACAATGCGCCAATTTGGCGATTTTACGTGGACAAGATGAATCTGGTAAATGCGCACTTTCTCGCATTATTACGTCGCCAATGGCGGAAGATTCTGATATAATATATCTATATACTGAAAAAGGAGAATAGAATGGGACAGAGAATGGACCAAATGAAGCTCTTGAATGAGCTCCGCAAAGCACAAAAAGAACTTAAAAACGAAATTGTAGAAGTTGAAGCGGGTGATGGCGCAGTGGTAGTACAGATTAATGGCGAGCTAAAAGTTAAGAAAGTTACCATTGATCCAGAGAAAGTAGATTTAGACGATATTCACGAACTAGAAAGATGGATTGAGAATTGTATGCGCGATGGCTTCGCAAAAGCACAAGAGATTGCGACTGACAAGATGAAGCCCCTAATGGGTGGTTTGCAAGGTCTCGGGCTATAAAATGCTGCCAAAAGCTCTGGTAAACGTAATTGACGCGCTGGGCGCGTTGCCTGGTGTGGGGTCTAGGACGGCGGAAAGATACGCATATTTTCTGTTTCGTGCGGATGAGAAAATCTCGCAAAATATTGCGGACGCTTTGATGGCTCTACACAGTGGCGTCAAATCTTGTCCGGTGACTTTTGCGCTGATTGGGGCGGATGAGGATATTTCACCGTTATATTCTACACCAGAGCGAGACAAAACTACCGTGCTGGTGGTAGAAGAGCCACTAGATATTTACGCGATAGAACAGACGAAAACTTTCAAAGGTACTTATCACGTACTGGGTGGGGCAGTTTCGCCGATTGATGGTATTACACCGGATCAGTTACACGTAAAAGAGCTGGTGGACAGAGTTGAAAAAGACGGAGTGAATGAGGTAATCATCGCAACAAATCCATCCGTGGAAGGAGAATCCACGGCGCTATATCTTGAAAAAACTTTACATAGCGCAAAGCCAGAGCTGAAATTGACGCGTCTGGCGCGCGGATTACCACTTGGCGTAGATATTTCATATGCGGATCAAATTACGATTTCAGCAGCACTTGAAAATAGAACTGATATGTTATAATTAGGGTATGGATAGAAATTTCAAGGTCCGAGTAGCTGTTGGGGTGGGGCTATTTGTGGCGGCTTTGGTTTCTTTGTATACTTTGCGTGGGGTGCCGTTTAAGGTACTGTATTGGCTATTCTCACTGGTTGCAGCTTTGGAATTGTTTAGCTTCTTTAGCAAGAAAAAAATCACCACGCTCGGTATGGTGCTAGCCGTGTTGGAATTAGGGTTTTTGGTCGGCGGGTGCATATTCGCAATGAAGACAGATGCGCATTATTTCTGGTATATTATTCTGGGTGTATGCGGGTATGATACCTTTGCATATCTTTTCGGCAAAGCGATTGGTGGCAAAATTTTCAAGAAATCGCGACCATTTTCTTATGTTTCAAAAAATAAAACTTGGGAAGGAACGATATTTGGGCTGCTATTTTCGTTATTGTTCGTGTCGGTTTATATGTTGACGACGGGAGACACGGAATTGTATTTCTTGCTCTGTGGCCCTCTGGCGCTGGTGGGAGACTTATTTGAGAGTTTCTTGAAACGACAATTCAAGATTAAAGATTCTAATGAGATATTAATAAAACATAAATTTTTCCGTGAGTTAGAGTATTTAGTGGGTGGTTCCGAGGGGCACGGTGGATTTCTGGACAGGATTGATTCCATAGCATTCACGGCAACAATGCTGATATTGCTTGCATACGTATTCTAATGAGGCTTGTAGCGAGTCTAGACAATATTGCGGCGGTGGTCTACTTTCCAGGCGCGAACTTTGGCAAACTTCGCAGCAAGGACATCTGTACTCCATTTATCACCGAGCATTACGGTTTCGCTTGGTTTGAAGTCGTATTTCTTCATGGCAGCAGTAAGCTTAGTGGAGACGGGTTTCTTTGCCCACCAGACACAGGGGACTTTGAGTGGCTTGCAGAATTTCTGCATCATTTTCTTGCGGCCATTATTAGAAATAACCACAATCTTAACTCCCGCATCACGACAATCTGCAACCCAGTCATGAAGCTCATCAGCTGGTTGTTTTTCGGAATGAAGACGGAGAGTATTATCTAGGTCGCAGAGAAGTAATTTCACATTCTCTCGCCTGAGGATTTCTGGTGTGACATCTTCAAAGCGTTCGAATTTTCTGTTTGCATGTAGTAAACACATACTACTATTTTACCATATGATATAATATTTATATGTATCAAAAGTTTACTGAGTTTATTAGTGGCAAGAAATCTATCTGCGTAATCCAGGCGGAGAACCCGGATGGGGATTCTCTGGGTAGTGCCATCGCATTGGACTATTTACTAAAAGACCAAGAGGTGAGTTTGTATTGTCCGATAGATATCCCGAAATACCTGCACTATTTCGAAGATTGGTCGCGGGTAACGAATGATTTTGATTTTCGGGCGGATGGTTATATTATAGTAGATACGGCCGCAACAGTGTTATTATCAAAGTTGCTAGAAGATACTGCGATTCGCAATCGTCTCTACACTGCACCAGTATTAGCAATAGATCATCATGAAACAGAAGACGATTTGGATTTTCCGCATGAGAGCATTATCGAAGTAAAGCCAGCGTGTGCGGAAGTGGTTTATGAGATAGCGAAGGCTTCCGAGATGGAGATAGCTAAACCCGCGGCCGAGGCGATAATGTCTGGGATTTTATCAGACACGCTAGGGTTAACCAGCACATCGGTGACGGCTCGGACGTTTGAGATAATGGCTGAACTCACTGAACTAGACGCAAATATATCAGAGCTAGAAGAAAAGCGACGCGAATTCATGAAAAAGTCGCCGAGGATTCTGGACTACAAGGCAGATTTGATTAAGCGGGTGGAATATTCGCTAGATGGAGAGCTTGCTACAGTGCATATTCCGTGGGATGATATACGAGAATATTCTGATGAATATAACCCAAACGTCTTAATCTTGGAAGAACTGAGATTAGTCGAAGGAGTGAAGGTCGCTGTGGCGATTAAAACCTACCCGGATGGAAAAATCACTGGCAAAATTCGTTGCTCGTCCGATGCGCCGATAGCGGAAATGGTGGCGGGGTATTTTGGTGGTGGTGGGCATGCCTTTGCAGCTGGATTCAGGACTTACGACATGAGTTACGAGGAAGCGGTGGCGGAGTTAGTAAAGATAGTGCCTGATCTATTGGCCGAATTAGGAAACGAAAATGGCGAAGTTAACTAATATCTTCAAACGATCACTGAAGCTTGCCAAAACTCATGATTTTTGCGCAAGTGGAAATCCGCGACTGACGGTAATTTTTATTCATGGCATAGCTTCGGATTCTTCTAGTTTCAATGGGGCGATTTCGTATCTGGAAGGGACTAAATCTTTACAAGATGTGAGATTTGTAGCATTCGATTTGCTTGGCTCTGGTAAGTCTGATAAGTCTGATAAGTTAAAGTACGATTTCGTAGATCAACTTGAGGCGCTTGACAATTCCGTCAAAGCGCTTAAAATCACAACTCCGGTAGTACTAGTGGGCCACTCAATGGGAACAATGATCGCAACGCGGTTTACTGATACGCACCGTAGAATTGTGAAGAAGCTAATTTTGATTTCAGCGCCGATTTACCGGGAAGAAGATGTTATGAACCCAGCGTTCGAGAAAGCGCTAGATGGTTTTCGCGTGGCAGTGTCACACAAAAAGAGCAAAGATTTCATGAACGATAAAGCATTCAATAATGAGCTAAAATATATTGTTTCGAATCCGAATAATTATAGTTTTCTGACGCGGCTCACTAAGCCGACAGTGATTATTTACGGCGAGTTGGATGAAATTATTGCGTCGTTTAATATTCCGAAACTATTAAAAGATAATCCAAACATTACAACAATTCGCACGCCTAGCGCACATTCTGTTTCGCGTGATAAATATAGTAAAATGGTCGATATTTTGGAGGAGACACTAAATGAAATTAAATAATACTTTAACCCGAAAATTAGAAGAGTTTAAGCCGCTTGGCGAAGTGGTGAAAATCTACACTTGTGGGCCGACGGTGTATAATTATCAACATATTGGGAATTATGCGGCGCAGATTTATTGGGATTTATTGGTACGGACTTTGCGCGCGAATGATTATAAAGTAAAGCGCGTGTTAAACTTGACTGACGTGGGACACCTGGTGTCTGATGGTGATGAAGGAGAAGATAAACTAGAAAAAGGTGCGGCGCGTGAAGGAAAAAGCGTCTATGAGATTGCGGATTATTATATTGCAGATTTTCTGGAGAATTATCATGCGCTGGAATTATCTGAGCCGGAGGTTCTGGCACGAGCAACTGACTATATTGAAGCAGACATGAAGGCGGTAAACGAGATGACTTCTGCTGGTTTTACCTACGAGACGTCGGACGGTGTATATTTTGATACGGCTAAGTTTTCTGGCTATGCGGATTTTGCGCGGCTAGATTTGGCTGGACTGCAAGCTGGAGCGAGGGTCGGGTTCTCCGACGAGAAGCGTAATGCGTCGGATTTTGCAGTCTGGAAATTTATCAAGCCGGGTGAGAAACACGCCATGCGGTGGGATTATCTCGGACGACCTGGATACCCGGGGTGGCATTTGGAGTGCTCTACGATTATTCATGAAGAGCTTGGCGAGCCGATAGACATTCACACTGGCGGTATAGACCATATCCCTGTGCATCATACCAACGAAATCGCGCAGACTTTCGCCATGAGCGGAAGACCGCTGGCAAAATATTGGCTGCATTGTAATTTTATTACGGTGAATGGTGAAAAGATTTCTAAGTCGCTAGGGAACGTGTATTTGCTATCAGATTTAGCTGAACGTGGATTTTCGCCGATGGATTACAAGATGTGGGTGTTGCAAGGGCATTATTCTGGTACGAGAAATTTTACGTTTGAAGGCCTAGAAGCAGCACGGGCGCGAAGACTGAATTGGCGAAATAGGATTGCGCTATGCTATCAGAAGGGAACAACCGGAGATGCGGACGCGCGGCAGAGAATCTTAGACGCCGTCAGCAATGACCTAAACTCCGCAGAGGCTTTTGCGGTGATTGATAATTCAGAACTGTTGCTTGATGATTGGCGGTTTATTGACGAGTTATTCGGACTCCGATTAATCGCTGATACCCCTGATATTGCGGAAGAAAGCTCGGCGCTTCTTAGAGAGCGTGCTGAGGCTCGCGCTGCGAAAGACTTTGCTAAGTCTGACGAAATACGCGATAAACTGGCGGCCATGGGGATTAGTGTGAAGGACACTGCTGATGGGCAGGTGTGGGGATATTTGAAGTAAAATTATAGAAATAAGAAAAGACGCGTTTGATTCAATCCAGTATCGTGTGCGTCTTTTATGTTTTTATGATATCATATTTATTGCAATCCAGCTCCAAACCTATTTTTCGTTCGCGGTTGACTTTGGAAATCCGCACCAAAGAAAAAATCTGATTAGCATAAGCTAATCAGACCAAACCCACAGAAAAGCGTTTCCTAGAGGCGCTTCTCTTTAATATTATTTAAGCACTATTTTTTATTTATCGCAATTGTAATATCTGGCGAGGAAAGATTTTTTGTAGTCGGCGAAGGTGTCATTTTCTAATGACTCACGGATTTGATCTACGGTGTGGACGATAAAATGTTCATTATGGATACTGGCGAGGATTTTAGCGGTGATTTCGTCGGTGCGGAAAAGATGGTGGAGATAGGCGCGAGTGTAGTTACGACATAGTTCGCAGTCACAATCTTCCATGAGTGGAGTAAAATCGTGTTTGTACTTGGCATTCTTGATATTAATGCGGCCATCCAGAGTATAGAGCGAGCCGTTGCGGGCCATGCGGGTAGGGCCGACGCAATC
Source organism: Candidatus Saccharimonadota bacterium (assembly GCA_017512925.1). Classification (GTDB taxonomy): domain Bacteria; phylum Patescibacteriota; class Saccharimonadia; order Saccharimonadales; family Saccharimonadaceae; genus Nanosyncoccus. Next base: position 205,646 of record JAFWEN010000003.1, read on the forward strand.
AAATGTATCACAACCATATTCTGCGCCGACAAATAAGTCTATCGGCTCCTGGCCCATGCCGAGCAGGTGACGTGGTTTATTCTCTGGGAGAATGCTATTGACAGCCTGAAGCATCTCGGCCATACCGTCAGCCGTAAAAACGCCGCCGATGCCGAAGCCGTCCACTGGCTGACCCGCGCAAAACTCGGCCGAAGCCTTACGGAGGTCCATAAAACTACCGCCTTGAACGACTGCGTAGAGGAACTGCATTCGTTTGACGGGTCTCGCCGCCAGGCGTTGATGCTCCGCTACACAGCGTTCTAGCCAGCAGTGGGTACGTTCCATGGCTTCTTTCATGTCTTCGTAATTATCAGATTTTGCGAGATGGTCGAAAGCCATGTGAATGTCAGCACCGATGGCCCACTGCGCGCGCATGGAACTTTCTGGCGTCATTTCTAGTTTGTCGCCGTTGATGTGGGACTTAAATTTAGCGCCGTCTTCGGTGATTTTGACATTTGGCAGGGAGAAAATTTGGAAACCACCGGAGTCCGTAAAGGTTGGTCCGTGCCAGCTAGAGAACTCTGCCAGACCACCGGCCTCTTCAATCAATTCTGGGCCTGGAGTAAGGGCTAAATGATAAGTATTAGCAAGAATTACCTGAGAGCCAAGCTCGCGCATTTGCTTCATAGTGAGCGCTTTGACAGTAGCGCGTGTGGCAGCGCCAACAAAAGCTGGCGTCTTAATATCGCCGTGCGAAGTATGAATTACCCCAGTGCGAGCAAGACCGTTTCTGGAAGTGATATCAAATTTCAGCATATGAACATTGAGTCTCCGTAGCTTAGGAAATTATATTTCTCTGCAACCGCATGGTCGTAGGCAGCGTGGAGATTATCCCAGCCAGCAAAAGCAGCGGCTAGCATTAAAACAGTAGATTTCGGCGCGTGGAAATTGGTGAGAAGTGCGTCGACTATCTGAAACTCGAAGCCCGGATAGATAAAAATATCATCTTCGCCACTGGTCTTGCCGGTTTTGGCATAATATTCCAGAGTGCGAGCGACCGTAGTACCGAGAGCAACTATTCGGTTGCCTGCATTTTTTGTGCGGTTAATTTCAGTTATGGTATCTTCCGGAATATTGAACCATTCCGAATGCATGTGATGGTCTTCTACGTTATCGCTGCGGATGGGCAGGAAAGTGCCCAAGCCAACATGCAATGTGAGATATTTAATGATTACGCCTTTGTCGCGTAGTTTCTGCAAAAGTTCGTCGGTCATGTTGAGACTAGCGGTCGGGGCGGCAGCAGAACCCATGTATTTGGCCCAGACGGTTTGATAGCGTTTCTTGTCATCCTCGGTAGCGTCGCGATGAAGATAAGGTGGTAAGGGAACAGTGCCGTATTTCTCGGCGAGCTCAGCAAGCGGGGTTTCGGAAGAAACTTCAGCGATACCGTTGCCGAGTATTTTTGTAATTTTAATGCCAAATGTGAGCGTATCGCCTTCGTGTAACTTCCCACGATACATTACGCGCTGAGGCTCGTCGCCGTGGCGCTCTAGTACTACCAGTTCGCGTTTGCGGCCGTCGGGGAGCTCACAGAACAAGCGCGATTGCATCACGCGAGTGTCGTTTAGAATCAGCAAGTCGCCAGGATTTAAATAGTCAGCAAGATCTCTATAAAAGCTGTCTGTGGTTTTGCCGGTTTTGCGATCTAATACCAATAGGCGCGTAGAGCCGCGTTCCTTTGGTGGGAACTTAGCGATGCGTTCTTCCGGCAAATTATAGTTAAAATCAGACACTAACATATCTATATATTATATAATATCTTGATCAATTATGCAACGCTGGTGGCTTGGTCGTGAGTGATTTGCTTAGCGTAGCGGTCGGCTTCGGAAAAGATACAACCACAGTATTTCTGCATATACAATCCAAGTTCGCGTGCTTTAGTTTGGCCTTCGCGGTAGCCGACGCGAAAATCGCGATAAATAAACTCCAGCCCGCTCATCGCAGCAAGCTGCTCGCAGAGGTTTTTTAGTTCCTCATGCTTTTGATATGGTGAGACGAGTAGCGTAGTGGTAAAAGCATCGTAGCTGTGCGTCTTGGCGTAGCAAACAGTTTCAGTGAGGCGTTTTACGTAGCAATATTTTACGCAGCGATTTTCCAAATCTTCTAATGATTTCTTACAGTGTTCGACTAGGCCGTATTCTTCTTTGATTATAATTTCTGCATTGACTTTCGCAGCGTAATCTTTCAGACAGTCGCGACGAGTCTTATATTCAATATACGGATGGATATTGGGATTATACCAAAAAATAGTTGGCTCAATATTTTCCGAACGCAATGAGTCAATACAATAAACACTGCATGGAGCACAGCAAGTATGCATTAAAACTTTTTTCATAAAATGTGCTATAATTATATCATAAGGAGGAGAATGTCCAAAGTAATTGAAACCGATTTAAAAACTTTCACGAAGTTCTGGTTGGTGCCGCTCGGGATTGGAATTACGATTTTTATATTTTACAAGGCCTTGACTGGTTTAATAATCATTGGTGTCTCCATTTTCTTGGCGCTGGCGCTAAAGCCTTTGGTGAGGAGAGTCAATAATTTCTTTATCAAGACATTTGGGGCAGAGAAAAAACATCAGACGGCTTCTGCGGTGCTGGCCTACTTGATTGTGGTGATAATAATTGGCGGCATCGTTGCGATTGTGGGGCCGGTGGTAGTAAATGAAACTTCTAAGTTTGTACATAATTTTCCGGAAACGTTTGAGACCACTTTTGGTGGTTGGGATGGTGTAAATGCGTTTGGCAAGAATTTTGGCATTCAAGATTTGCATCTTGAAATCACGAATGCGATGAATAATCTCTCCAATAATTTACTGGGGCTCCTGGGCAATAATTTGTTGTCCAGTGTGAGCGGAATAGCAGATATTGTGATGAAAATTGCATTGATATTAGTTTTGACACTATTAATGTTACTTGAAGGGCCGGCGATACTGGAGAACTTTTGGAAGAGTATCGGTTCTGACGATCCAGATAAAAAGTCAGTTAATGCAGCAAAGAAAATTGTGGCAAAAATGGCAAATGTAATCTCTACGTATGTATCACGACAAGTCATGATAGCCGTGATTGATGGTTGTGCGTCTGGATTAATTGTGTTTATTTTGTCGCTGTTCATGGCAAATATTTCATCAAATATTGCGGTTCCGATGGGGATGATCACAATGCTATTTTACCTAATCCCGATGTTTGGACAGTTCATCGGTGGTACGTTAGTGACGTTGATTTTGCTCTTTTCAAATCCATTGGCTGCAGTAATATTTGCAGTAGTGTATGTTTTGTACTCACAAGTAGAAAACAACGTAATCGCTCCGAAAATTCAAGGTAGTGCACTAAACTTGCCAGCAGTGGTGATTTTGATGGCGGTAGTAATTGGCATGTATATGTTTGGTCTGCTCGGCGCTATCGTTTCTATTCCGATTGCTGGATGTTTACGTGTGTTAGTGGATGAATATCCGAAGTTAAAGGCTGCCAGAAAGTAACATGACGGAAATTAGCGAAAACAAGTTCGAAAGACATGGTTTTTTGCCGAAAAAGCTGAAAAAACCACTGCTAGTCGTGGCTTTTGTAGCACTGAATGTTGCTGTAATCGCAGCTACGGCTGCAAATGAGTTTGGCAATTCGCGGGAGGCGGCGAAACTATCTGAAATTAACATTAACTGGTGGTTGATAATTCCAGCCGCCGTGTGTTTTATCGTCGCGATAACGTTAGAGATCGGTAAGTATGCTTTGATGTTGCATCAAATGGAACCAAAGGCCATGCGCAAGAAAAATGACGAGTGGAAAATCGCGAGACGTACGGTGCTGCTAGGAAGATACTATGATAACATCACACCGGCAGCAGTGGGCGGACAACCATTTCAAATCTACTTCATGCGCAAAAACGCTGATATTTCAAATGGCTTAGCCACGACAATTCCAATTTTTGGGATGATTTCGCTCCAAATTGCATTTATTTTAATCGCACTGGTTTGTTTTATTTTTGGTGGGCTAGCAGAAAGTAATGCCGCGTTAGCAGTAACGGCTTGGATTGGTCTGGCTTTTTATGCATTTTGGCCAGTCGTGATTGGCATGGCGACTTTTTACCCGAAGACTACAACTGGATTAATAAAATTCGTGGTCAAGATTCTGTCTAGACTAAAAATCGTGAAAGATAAAGAAGCCGCACTCAAGAAAACCGAGCAGGAGGTTAAAGAATATGTTAAGTGCGTAAAAATGATTTTGAAACGCAGAAAATTGTTTGTATTAATAATCTTAATGTCTTTGGTTTTTAACGTCTTGATGGCGGCGATTCCGTTCTTCCTCTTGACGGCGTTCGGCGGGCAAATGGATTTTGCACAATGTTTCACATTGACAATCGCAGTGATGTCTGCGGTATATTTCATTCCTACGCCAGGCAATTCAGGCGCAGCAGAGGGTACTTTTTACTTGGTGTTTTCAGCATTATCATCTGGCTATGTGTTCTGGGCGATGTTATTCTGGAGATTTTTCTCGTATTATATATATATTATAATGGGGCCGATAATTTATTTCTTTATGCATCTGGAAAAGAAGCGCGCTACTCAATCGTCAGCTAAAAAACCGGGGGAGAATTAGATGTGGTATAATAGTATATATGCTTAAACTCTTGAAATACTTGAAGCCGTATTGGTGGCAGGTGGTTTTACTACTGATTATTACTGGTACGCAGGTACTAGCTAGTTTGCAATTGCCAGTGCAGATGGCGGATATTATTAATATCGGAATCACCAATCATGATATGGGCGCAATTTGGCAAATTGGACTAAAGATGCTAGGGTTTGAGGCCTTGGCGGCGGGGTGTTCGGTAGCTTCAAATATTTTATCGGCGAGAATTGGCTCGCATTTCTCGCGCGATGTGAGAGCGGCAATTTTCCAGAAGGTGTTGGCACTAAATATCGAAGATTTAAAAAATTACACTACTGCATCGCTAATTAATCGTACCACTAATGACGTGAGCCAGGTGCGCGATACGGTGATGATGATGCTTTCGCTGATGTTGATTGCGCCGCTCACGAGTATTATTTCGCTGATAATGGCCATTCAGACTGCACCAGATATGTCGTGGATTATTGCGGTGGGGGTGGTGGCAATTTCGCTAACGATTTCTATCACGATGATACTGGTGGTGCCGAAGTTCAAAATCTTCCAGAAAATTGTAGACAAGGTCACAATGCTGACGCGCGAAAATTTGACTGGGCTTAAAGTAATTCGTGCTTTCAATACGGAGAAATTAGAGCATCGCAAATTTGCTGGGTCTAATCAGGAACTGACCAAACTAATGATTTACGTAGATAAAATTATGAAATTTATGAACCCGATGATTAACATGATTTTGAACGGGTTGACTCTGCTATGTACGTTTATCGGGATTACACTGCTCATGCAAAATTATGATTATCTCGGCAACATGACGGCGTTTACGCAGTATGTGATGCAGATGATGATTTCGTTCTTGATGCTATCAATGTTATTCGTAATGTTGCCGCGCGCGAACGTATCTGCCGAGCGTATTGACGAAGTGATGAACACGAAGCCGAAAGTAAAGTGGAAGTCGGCCACGAAGGGTGTGCCGGATAAAGTGCCGTCGGTAGAATTTAAAAATGTGGATTTTCGCTATGCGGATGCAGATGAGAATGTGCTGGAAAATATTTCCTTCAAGGCAAAAGTCGGTGAGACGACGGCGTTTATTGGCTCAACTGGCTCTGGGAAGTCTACGCTGGTAAATCTAATCCCGCGTTTTTACGAGACGACGAAGGGGGAGATTATAATTAATGGTATTAATGTAAAGGATTACGAAAAAGATGATTTAATGCGGCGAATTGGACTAGTGCCGCAGCGTGGCCTGCTATTTTCTGGCACAGTGAAATCAAATATTATGTTTGGCGCGCCGAATGCAACGAATGAACAAGTCATAGAGGCCGCAAGAATTGCACAAGCGGATAATTTCATAGAAAAATTGCCTGGTAAATATAACGCACATATTTCGCAGGGTGGTACAAATGTATCGGGTGGGCAGAAGCAGCGTCTGAGTATTGCGAGGGCGATTTGCAAAAATCCGGATATCTTCATCTTTGATGATTCTTTCTCGGCGCTCGATATGAAGACCGACAAGAAACTACGCAAAGCCCTAGTGCCGATAATCCAGGATATGGTGGTGCTAGTGGTAGCGCAGCGCGTGAGCACAATAAAAGACGCAGATCAGATAGTGGTGCTAGATGACGGCAAAATCGTAGGGAAGGGCAAACATTATGATTTACTCAAAAAATGTGCAGTATATCGTGGGATAGTGGAATCGCAGCTTTCCGACAAGGAGTTCGCACGAGAAATGGAGGTAGCAAATGCCTAGAATGGAAAAAATGAGAAATGAGGCAAAGGCCAAAAATGTAAAGCAGGCCTTGGTGAAGTTTTTGCGCTCTATTAAAAAATATCGTTTCCAAATTATAATCGCGATGACTCTATCAGTAGCTGGCGCAGCGCTTAGCGTATTCATCCCAAAAATCTTGGGGGATATGACAAATATCGCAATCAATACTTATCCTAACATTAATTTTGAAGATATTAAAGCTAAGGCTTTACTGGTGGTGGGGTTGCTATTCGGAAGTGCACTTTTGAATTATCTGCAAGGCTATATTCTAGCAATAGTTTCAGCGAAATATACTAAAGATTTGCGCGAGAAGATTATTGAAAAAATTGCGCATTTGCCAATTTCATATTTTGATACACACAAAATCGGTGATACATTGTCGTTAATGACGAATGATATTGATATATTAGCGACTTCCTTATCGCAGGAGATTACGGATGTTACGACTAATTTAACGTCGCTCATTGGCGTGCTAATTATCATGTTCATGCTCTCGGCGCCACTGTCACTGGTTGCGATTATCGTAGTGCCGTTATCCGTGATAGTGGTAGGGAAAATTACTGGGTTTGCACAGAAGTTCTTCTTTGAACGGCAGAAAATGCTCGGCGTACTAGACGGCAGAGTGGAAGAAGATTATTCTGGACAGAGCATCATCAAGACAAATTCTTACGAGCCACAAGCAATTGAGAATTTTGACAAAATCAATCAGGAGCTAACGGATGTTTCTATTAAAGCGCACGTTTACGCATCGCTATCTATTCCGGTGACACATATCTTTACGAATTTGGGATATATCGCGATTTGCATTCTAGGTGGGTGGCTCGCAATAGAGCGTGGTTTCTCGATTGGCGATCTACAAGCGTTCGTGCAATACGTACTGCGCTTTAACCGGCCGATTACAGAGATTGCTTCTACGGTGGCAACAATTCAGTCGCTACTGGCTTCGTCTGAGCGTGTTTTTGATTTCTTGGGTGAACCAGAAGAAGAGCCAGATCCGGAGCCAGCGCTCGTGATAGACAATGTAAAAGGCGCGGTGGAGTTTCATGACGTATGTTTTAGTTATAACGAGGGCACGCCAGTGATTAAGAATTTCTCCGTGAAGGTAGAGCCGGGCATGAAAGTAGCAATTGTGGGTCCGACCGGCGCCGGGAAGACTACGATTATTAATCTACTAATGAGGTTCTATGAACCTAATTCAGGATATATTACCGTGGATGGCGCGCCGATTCGCGAAATGAAACGAGCGGATGTACGGAAGATGTTCGGGATGGTATTACAAGACACCTGGCTATTCTCTGGCACAGTAGAGGAAAACCTGCGCTACGGGAATCAGGCTGCGACCTTAGATGATATTAAGAAAGCCGCCAAGGCTAGCAACGTAAATCACGTGATTGAAGCCTTGCCAAAATCTTATCATTCGGAAATCAGCGAAGACTCTGATAATATTTCGGCGGGCGAAAAGCAGTTAATTACTATCGCGCGAGCAATGCTGGCGAATCCACCGATGATGATTCTAGACGAGGCGACTTCCAACGTGGATACGCGTACAGAGCAATTGATCCAAGATTCGTTTGAGAAGCTGACGCGCAACCGGACATCATTCGTAATCGCACATAGGTTATCTACGATTCGGAATTCGGATTTGATATTGGTGATGAAAGATGGCTCCGTGGTGGAGCAAGGAAATCACGCACAGCTACTACGTAAAAAAGGCTTCTACGCGGAACTATATAATTCGCAGTTTGCGGAATAATAGTTCTACCAAGATATCGGAGAGAGTCCGTGGGAAGCGAGGAAATCGTTGGTGCGAGAAAAATGATGGTTGCCGAAAAATCCAGCGTGAGCGGAAAGTGGGGAAGGATGCGGAGACTCTAAGATTAGGTGCCTGGACTGGTCGATAAGAGATTTCTTGTTGCGCGCGTCGCGACCCCACAAAATAAACACTAGGTGCGGGCGGGTGTCGTTAAGATATTTGATGACCTCGGTGGTGAAAACCTCCCAACCTTTGCCGCGGTGCGAACCGGCGCGATGGGCCTCCACGGTAAGGACAGTATTGAGCAGTAGCACGCCTTGCTTTTGCCAGTTGCGCAGGCTGCCGGTCTGATTCTCGTGATGGCCGATATCATTATCTATTTCTTTATAGATATTGATGAGCGAAGGTGGGATAGGCTGAGAACTTGGCACGGAGAAAGCCAAGCCTTCGGCAGCGCCGGGCGTGTGGTATGGGTCCTGACCGAGAATTACAACTTTGACTTCGTTCAAGTCAGTAGTGAAAGCGGAAAAAACTTGAGTTTTGCGCGGATAGATGGTTTTATGCTCGTACTCCGAATGCAGAAATTCAGCGAGCTCCTTAAAATAGGGCTTATCAAACTCAGATTTCAAAAATGGTTTCCAGCTTTCGTGCATATCTATATTATATGATATAATGAGAAAAATGGAGGAAGAATGTATATTGTAATTGAAGGACAGGACGGCACGGGCAAATCTACACAGGCGCGACTGCTGGCGGATTATTATAAAGGACAGGGCAAAGAAGTCGTAGTGATGGACGAGCCGGACGGCGACTTGCCACAGGCACACGAAATCCATGATTTGATACTAGTGAGGGGTAAGGATTATAATCTGGAGCCGATGACGAATATTCTGCTATTTACAGCATCTCGCGTAGAGCTGTGGCGAAAAATTGCCGAGCCATGCTTGAAACGAGGCGGAGTGGTGATTTCGGCGAGGAACTGGTGGTCCACGCTAGCTTACCAGGGCTATGGCGAGGGTGTCTCGCGTAGCAGGATTATCCGTATCACGCATGAGACGATGCCGGAGAGATATTATAAACCAGATTTTGGCGTGATTTTGACGGTATCGGACAAAATTAGATTAGAGAGGCAGGGAAATCGTGGTAAGGCTAAGGAAACTTTTGAAGCAAAAGCGGATGATTTCCAACAAAAAGTTAACGCCGCTTACCCGAAAATCGCACACGAGTTTGACATCCCAGTAGTTGATGCATCTGGAACGATTGAAGAAGTATTTGACCTAATTATCAAGAAATTAAAGAATTCATGACATCTTGGGTTGTGGAGCTAGCCACTTGATGAGGCGCGCATACTCGGCAGAATCTTTGTCATAGGAGCTAAGTATATCTTCAGCGTAGGTTTTGCCGTTTGTAATATTAAGAGTTTCCACTTCTGGCATGGAAGCAAGAAGACGAATGATCGCTTCGTCGGTCTCTGGGTTAGTCATGGAATGCTTTGGGTCAGTAGAGTGGGAATGGACCCTGAGTTCCTTGTAGACAAAACGCTTAATGCCGGCCTGCAAGCAGTATTTGAGACAATTTTCACAAGTAGCCACGCGATTATAGACGGTGCAGTCCGTGAGGTCGCGCTTAGCGAAAATTAAGGCATTCATCTCGGAATGGATGGCGAAATAATATTTCATCGGGCGTTCAGAGAGTGTCATTTTAGATTCGTCGGCGCCTTGGAGCATGCCGTTATAGCCGAGCGAAACGACACGCTTGTTCTTGTCTACAATTACGCAACCCATTTTGGATGACGGGTCCTTGCTTTTGATGGCGACAGTCTCGGCGATTTTCATAAAATATTCGTCCCACTCACGTTGTTTGCTTTTCATATTACCTCCAATTTTCCTCTATTATAGCATGAAAATCAGGTGGGGGGTTGATTTTTATCGCGACTTATGACTATAATGACGCACAAAATTAAAATAATGAGAGGAGTGTATAATGCCAATAAAAATATGGCACAAATCGTGCACGAAAAATACACACGGCAAAAGACGAATTAAACTGCGGTTCTTAGCTCTGGCGAGTTTGATGGCGTGCGGAGTAATGCCAACTATGTATCCAGACCGAGCGGATGCGGGGAATTGCCCGGAAGTAAAAGTGATCTTTGCGCGCGGATCTGGCCAAGCAAGGTGGACAGACCGAGACTATGTGACGTTTCGCGATAACGTGAGCGCAAAACTTAGTCAGCTAGGCGTAGATTACGAAGCGGAAGATTTGGACTATTCGGCGATTGGAATGGATATGGATAATTTTTGGGCGGTACTGGGCGCGTATTTTGGTGCGGGCGAATCATATGAATTTGGTCGGAGCGTGGATGCGGGAGTTCAACAATTGATCCAGGAAGTCAACCACGAATGTCCAAACACTAAATACGTGTTGGGCGGATATTCGCAAGGTGCGATGGTAATTTCCAAAGCGCTTCATAGTTTGGACGCAGATAAAATAATCTACGCGGCAACGTTTGGTGATCCAAAATTATATTTGCCAGAGGGTGAAGGGATAATTCCAGCAGCGTGTCGTGGCGATAATCTGTCGGATTACCGGGTTTACGTGCCGGATTGTCGGGCTTACGAAGGGATGTTAGGCTCATATCGCCCCTACGAGCCGATGAGCTATTCGGGGAAAGTAGGAACTTGGTGTAATAAATATGATATTTTCTGCAGTTCATATCTAAGCCTGGACAGCCACATGGCATACGTATCTGATAATTTATACGATGACGCATCCAAAATGATTGCCGCGAAAGTCCAGAAGGCGCTGGGAATTGAAAGAACAATTTATACCGCGCACGATACGGCAATTTTGATTGATTCTACCGGCTCAATGGCTGGGCTGATTGATCAATATAAGCAAGAGGCGCTGAATTTAGCAGAGAAAACCTTGAATGCGGGCGGGCGAGTGGCGCTGTACGATTACCGTGATCTAAATGATCCATATCATCCGGTAAAACATTGCGATTTTGAAACTTGTAACATGGAAGTGTTACAAACAGAAATGGATAATATTCAAGTTGACGGCGGTGGAGATACGCCGGAATCATTACTTTCGGCGTCGTTTACGGTAATGAAAGAACTGAAATGGAAACTCGGCGCGACAAAATCACTAGTAATACTGACTGATGCGGATTATCATTCACCAGATTTGGATGGGGTGACTTTTTACGATGTGAAGAAATTAAGTCAAGAGATTGATCCAGTGAATTTCTACATTATCACGCCGAGCGAAAATATGAGCCTATATGAAGAGCTGGCGAGCGCGACGGACGGCAAGGTCGTGAACTCTGCGGATGATTTGAGCTTGCTAACTGAGGAAATAATGGAGAGGTTTGATAGCTTGCCGAGAGTAGAGGAAGTGGAGGGCACTCAGGATTTACCGACGTTAAAGATTACAAGCATAGAAAATATTTCTGAAACGGAGGTAAAAATTAGCTTTGAGACGGATGCGGTGAAAATCTTGGTGGCTGTAAACGATGCGATAATGGGCGTGGTTGATGAAAATAGTATCACAATTTCTGGGTTAGATAAGGCTAGAGAGAACATAGTGAGCTTAATGCCATTGTCTGAAAACAGAAGGGGTGCTGCAGAGACGATAACGATTGATGGGCGCGGTGAAGATGATGGAAAAATAATAATTCCAAGAGTACCAGATACTGGCGTAGTGAGGCGCTAACGTTCCTTAGTTAGATGCCAATGATCACCAAACTCACATTTATAGACGCCGAGGTGGCCATTGATGTTGTGGTCGTATTCCGCCACTGAAGCTGCCGCTTCGGCTTCCTCACGCGTATCGTAACAAATTTTATGGGTATCACCGACCCAGCAACGTTTGGGCTGGAAAGAAGAACTGAGGTTTAAGTGTTTATTTCGGTTGGCCATATGTTTTTATTATATCACAGATTGTCATTTTTGTCAATTTGTGCTATAATTTTACAATGACTTTGAACAAAGACAAAATTCGGAATGTGGCGATCATCGCGCACGTAGATCACGGAAAGACTACGCTTGTAGATGGGCTTTTAAAGCAGTCCCATACTTTTCGTGACAACCAGGCAGAAATGTCGCAGACTTTAATCATGGATTCCATGGATCAGGAGCATGAGCGCGGCATCACAATTACAGCGAAGCAAACTTGCGTGTATTATGATGGGTATAAGATTAACATCATAGACACACCGGGGCACGCGGATTTTTCTGGCGAGGTGGAACGAACGCTAAACATGGCGGATGGAGTGTTGCTGATTGTGGATGCGCAAGAAGGCCCGATGCCACAGACGAAGTTTGTACTCCAAAAAGCTTTGGATTTGAAATTGAAACCGGTGGTGATTATTAACAAAATTGATAAACCAGCGGCCAGAATTGATGAAGTGTTGTCCGAAATAGAGAGTCTATTCCTAGAGCTTGCAACGGACGAATCACAACTTTTCTACCCAGTATATTACGCAATTGCGCGGGAAGGAAAAGCTGGGCGCACAACTGAACTGGATGACGATTTACATGTGATTTTTGAAGCAATTATCAATGATATTCCAGCGCCAAGTGTGGATAGCGATAACCCTTCTGCACAGCTACTCGTGGCAGCGCTAGCTAGTGATAATTATTTAGGAAAGTACTGCATCGGGAAGATTTTCCGAGGCAAATTGAAAAAGGGGCAAAGCGTAAAAATAATTCATAATGATGAACTGAAAAGTGGTAAAATAGATAACCTATTCATCTACAAAGGGCTTGGCAAAGAAGAAGTAACGGAAGCGATTGCAGGCGATATTGTGGCGGTGACCGGCGTAGCGGAAGCAAACATTGGCGATACAATTGCGACTGGCGAGAATCCAGAAGCTTTGCCAACAATTGAGCTTGAAGCACCAACGCTTTCTATTTATATCGGGCCAAATACTTCGCCACTAAAGGGTCGCGAAGGCGAGTTTACGACGTCGCGCCAGATTGCGGAAAGACTAGAGCGCGAGCTTGAAACTAATATCGCGTTAAAAATTCAGCCGGATGGGCTAGGATATAAAGTTTCTGGGCGCGGCGAGTTACACTTGTCTGTATTAATTGAAACGATGCGTCGTGAAGGCTACGAGCTAGAAGCAGGGAGACCAGAAGTGGTTTACCGTGAAATTGATGGCGTGAAGCAGGAACCGATTGAATCATTGACGATTGAGGTAGCGCCGGAGTTTATGGGCGCCGTGTCGCAAGAGCTGGGAATTCGCAAAGCGGAGCTGAAATCACAGGAGCTCACAACCTCTGGCTCCGCGAGATTTGTCTATGAAATATCTACGGCGGCGTTAATCGGGCTACGAAATAATCTGCTCACGGCCACAAAAGGTACCGTGATTATGTCTAGTATCCCAGCTGGGTATCGCCCAGTGGAAGGCCGTTACAAGCCAGAGCGAAACGGGGCTCTGATTGCATTCGAAGATGGTATTTCCACTTCTTATGCACTAGACGCGGCCCAGGCACGCGGGATATTGTTTATTCCGCCACAAGTGCCGGTGTATCAAGGGATGATAGTGGGGCTTTCCAATAAGAAAGATGACCTAGACATCAATATTTGCAAGGAAAAGCAGCTTACCAATATGCGCACGCATGCTTCGGATGGGGCAATTCAGCTTACGCCGTACACGCAGCTCTCGCTGGAGCAGTGCCTAGATTTTCTACTGGATGATGAACTCTTGGAAGTAACACCAAAATCTTTGCGGCTACGCAAACGCCAGCTTGATCCGGTTAAGCGGAAACGAGAAAACCGTGCTAATTGATACTCATTGCCACCTGCATGATAGAGAGTTCTTTTCCGAAGAACAGGCGGAGGAAATGCTCGTGCGGGCGCGCAAGAATGGCGTGCGCAAAATCATTTGTATCGGGACTGACCCAGATGATTCGCTTGTAGCGCGCGATTTTGCCAGCACGCATAACGATGTTTTCTGGACATATGGGGTTCATCCAAGTGAGGTAGATAAAACTACTAGCAAATTTATCAAAGACAACAAACTAGTTGCCATCGGTGAAGTCGGGCTGGATTACCATTATGAGGGTTACGACCGCGCGGCGCAGATTAGATTGTTCGAAGAGATGTTGCAACTAGCGAAGGACAATAATTTGCCGCTTTCGTTCCATGTGCGCGAAGCATTTGACGATTTCTTTCCGGTGATAGCGAATTTTCCGGGGATACGCGGAGTAGTGCATAGCTTTTCAGACAACAAGAAAAACCTGAAACAGATTTTGAATGAAACGGATTTTTACGTGGGCGTAAATGGCATGGCGACATATTCGACTCTGCCGACTCCGCCGCTTGAGAGGATTCTATTCGAAACAGATGCCCCCTTCTTGACACCTGTGCCATTTCGTGGTATAATTAATGAGTGTGCCTATGTACGCAACGTAGCCGAATGGCTAGCTGTGAAACTGGGCGTAGAATACGAAATTATAGAGAGGGAGACCACGAAAAATGCAGACAGACTATTCAAATTCTCAGATGCCAGCATTCGATAGGCAGAGTGCCTATGATTTTGTGGATCCGAATGACAAAAACGGTGAATTATATGCCGAACTAGTCAAAATCTCGGAGGAAATTGAGCAATGCCGGTTAAGAAATTGTTAGCGAAGCGCCGTGAGCGTCGGGCGAATCGTCCGTCGGCTCGCGTGAAAGCCAGGAAATATACCAATAAGCTGACCTATGGTGAGCTAGTGGATTTTGAAGCGAAGCTGGGTAGAACAGTTTTTGGCCCAATTCCGAGTAACCGCCAACGTGAGTTTTTCAAAGACCGTGGCAATATCTGGATTTGGTATGAAAAGTTTATCGACGATATGGGCATGGTAAAAGAGATTACCGTAAGATACGATGTGCGCCCAACTGGCGTTTTCAAGAAATCCGCGGGCGGAAAGTTTGAAAAGTTGGCCGGCGAGGAGTTAAAAAATTTCGAACTGGCGACAAAAAGTTATTTGCAACTTGTGAAACGTGAGCTTTATTGTTAAAATAAGCTTATGGATAATACGATTGCAAAAGATACGACCGATAAACCGGTTGCTAAAAATGAAACTAAAGAAAAACTGGAAAAAACTGACAGAAAGAAGTCTTCGGGCAATGGCAAATTGAAGGCTGGGATGGCGGTTTTTTTGATTGGCATCGCGACACTAGTAGCAGGGGTAGTGTTACTAGTTATAAACCTAGTCGCAAAGCCAGCGGTGCGGGATGCAGATTATCTGGTATCAGTTGGTAAATGGGAGCTAGAAGACGATTCAAACTGTGCGTCGGAAAACGAGAATACAGAAGAAGCGACGGCAAATTGCATCGACGGCTCTGGCGTAATTTGGGAGTTTACGGAGATTGGCAAGGGCAAATTAACCACAAATAATCACAAAAACGACTATAATTTTATTTGGTCGTTAGATAAAGACGAGCTCAAAATTGAGACCGCTTGGCTATATACATTAGAAAACAGCTACACTTATAAATTGGATCAAGATAAGCAGATTTTGACTTTGACCACTGGCGAAGGTGAGAGTTTAGTCAGTATCAACTTCCACCCCGCAAGTAGCGCTGATGCCGAGATTATTCAGGACAACTAGCTCTTCGTCCGAGATCATATGAGTGGCGTGAAAATCTGTGCCATTTAAGTGATCTAGACTTTCCAAAGCTTTTTTAGCGAGTGGGTTGGTGGCGGAACAGATAGAAATCGCGATTAGCACCTCACCGATCCTAAGGTATTTTTCTTGAAAATTAGAATATTTGTTTTTAACTTTCAAGATTGGTTCAAGTACAACTGGCGCGATAAGATCCATTTCGTCGGGGATTTTGTTGATAACTTTAAGTGCGTTTAAGATAGTAGCAGAAGTGGGCGTCAGATAGTCTGTTCTACGGCCGGTGACGAATTCCTTACCAATCTGGATACAGGCGCTCGGCAAATCACCAGAAGACTTGCGTTTTTTTGCGGCTTCGATGGCAACCTGGCGATCGTTCTCAGAAATCCCCAGTTCATTCATTAGTAGTTTAATGCGTTCTGGGATTTCTTCGGTGACGAGGCCTTTTTTGAGATCTGTAAGAGCGCGGTAATAGCGGCGAATAATTTCGTTCTCGGCGGCACGATGGACAGCTTTAGTATCCGTAATACATTCGCCAATGACGTTGACGCCCATGTCGGTAGGGGAATAATAAATTGCTTCACCAGTAATGCGGGTAAGAATTTCTTTCAAAACTGGGAAGGTTTCGAGGTCGCGATTATAATTGACGGCCGGAACGCCATATTTTTCTAGGTGAAAGTAGTCAATCATGTTTTTATCATTAAGATCGGCTGTAGCGGCTTCATAAGCGACATTGACTGGATCTTTAAGTGGCAAATCCCAGACTGGGAAGGTCTCAAATTTAGCATAGCCGGCACGAACACCGCGCTTAAACTCGTGATAAAGTTGAGAGAGGCTAGTGGCGAGCTTGCCGGAGCAGGGGCCGGGAGCTGAGACCACCACGAGCTTTCTAGTAGTTTCCACATAAGGATTAGCACCGTAGCCCTCGTCGCTAACAATGGTATCCACATCAGTAGGGTAGCCCTTAGTAAAAGTATGGAAATACACTTTCACGTCGTAATCTCTGAGTTTTTTCGCAAAATCCTCG
Organism: Candidatus Saccharimonadota bacterium; assembly: GCA_017512925.1. Taxonomy (GTDB): domain Bacteria; phylum Patescibacteriota; class Saccharimonadia; order Saccharimonadales; family Saccharimonadaceae; genus Nanosyncoccus. The sequence continues at coordinate 222,462 of JAFWEN010000003.1, forward strand.
GCTTTTTTCTGGCCATCAAAGAGAGTAATGACAACAGAACTAACAAAAATATCCTTAGCGCGGAAAAACTTGAGTAAACGCAGAATTTCAGTTTCATAAGAAATCATATGGTCGGCGCGAATCTTAGATTTCTCAATCGCATTCGCGTTGATACATAAAATGACCTCAGCGTCGTCTTTAAATTCTTGGAGGAGACGAATCTTGAGGTCAGGAAGAAATCCGGGGAGGGTGCGAGCGGCGTGCTGGTCGTCGAGGAGCTTACCGCCAAACTCAAGGTAGAGTTTGTCAAACATCCCGATACGCTGCTTGATTTTCTTTTTTTGAATTTTGAGATACTTTTCAGCATCAAAGCATTTTTTCGTTTTCACTGAACCTCCTTAACTATTTAATTATAGCATATGAAGTTTATTATTAATTTCAAAAAATGATTTTTTGCATATATAAGTTTTTATGTTATAATATACTTATGATATATCTGGATCATGCGGCGGCAACGCCAGTCGATAAGCGCGTTTTTGAGGCGATGAGGCCGTATTTTTTGGATGATTTCTTTAACCCGTCGGCAGCGTATTTGCCAGCAAAGAAAGTAGTGGCGGATTACGAGGCCGCGAAGGGCACGATTGCGCATGCGATAGGCGCGAAGGCTTCCGATATTGTTATTACTGCGGGAGCGACTGAGGCGAATAATCTAGCTATGGTCGGGGTCCTGACCGAAATGGTCTCTGCTCGGGCTGCGTTCGCCCGGCCCGTCGCCACGGGCGGGCGCCGCTCATCCTCGCGCTGCCGCGCTCCGGAGGCCCTTCGCAGAGACATTTCGGCCACCCAGACTAGTAGTTCCAAGCTTTTGTATCTCGTCACCGAGCATGATTCGGTGCGGAAGGTGGCGGAGCGATACGGTGGGCAGGCGATTAAGGTACTGCCGAATGGCTTGATTGACTTAGATGATTTGCGCGCGAAGATTACTGATGAAACTGAGCTGGTATCCGTATCGCTAGTGAATAATGAGCTCGGAACAATTCAGCCGATGACGGAAATTGCCGGGATTATTCGTGAAGAGCGCTTAAACCGGATGAAGGCTGGTAACACGACGCCGATTTATCTACATTCTGATGCTTCGCAGGCACTAAATCTGCTAGACATCAATGTGGCGCGACTAGGAGTAGATTTGATGACTTTGAATGCGGCAAAGATTTATGGGCCGAAGGGTGTAGGTGCACTCTACGTGGCGCATGGTGTAAAGTTGCAACCCATCACGCAAGGTGGGGAACAAGAAAATGGAATGCGCTCTGGCACCGAAAATGTACCTGGAGTGATTGGCTTTGCGAAAGCCGTAGAGATTGCAAAGGGACACTTGAACGGTAACCGTAAAAAATATGCTGGATGGCGTAAAATATTGCTTTCCGAGCTAAAAGATTACGAGCTAATCAACAAAAAGCACGCGCTTGACAATTTCGTAGTTTTATGCTATAATTGCACAGATGCAGAGAGGTTAATTTATCTTCTTGAAGATAGAGGGATTTGTGTTTCTACTGGGGCGGCCTGCGCAGCTTCTAAGGGTGTGCGCTCGCACGTACTAACCGCAATCGGATTGTCTGATGCCGAGATTGCCGGATCGTTACGTCTGACGATGGGCGAGACAAACACCGAAGAGCAAATTCACGAGGCGGCACGGATAATAAACGAAGTTGTCGCAAATGAGCGCGAAAGGATTTCGCGTGAGTAAGACAGTTTTCGTAGGTATGAGCGGTGGGGTGGATTCGTCGGTATCGGCGCTACTTTTGAAGGAGCAAGGTTATCACGTGGTGGGTGTATATATGAAAAATTGGTCGCGAGATTTGCCTGGTATGAAATGCCCCTGGGCGGAAGATCTATCCGATGCGAAACGCGTGGCAGTGAAGCTAGGGATTGATTTCGAAGTGTGGGATTTCGAAAAAGAGTATCATGAAAAAGTGGTGGAATATATGTTGGATGAGTTCCGGAAGGGTAACACGCCAAACCCGGATGTGATGTGTAACCAGGAGATAAAGTTTAAGCTGTTTTATGAAAAAGCCATGGAGAGGGGTGCCGATTTTATCGCCACAGGACATTATGCGAGAGTGGAGCGAAAAATGTTGATGCGAGCTGTCGACGAGAATAAAGATCAGACATATTTTCTCTATCGTATTTCGGAGGAGGCGTTGGCACATACAATTTTCCCGATTGGCGAGATGCTAAAGCCGGAAGTGAAAAAACTTGCGGAAGAGCATGGGCTGCATAATGCCTACAAAAAAGAGTCAATGGGAGTGTGTTTTGTGGGTGAAGTGGGGATGAAAGATTTCTTGAAGGAATATATTGACGTAAAGCCAGGGGAAATTCGTGAAGTGGAGACTGAACGCGTGTTAGGGTATCATGAGGGCGCGATGTTCTACACGATTGGGCAAAGGCATGGGCTATATCTTGACGGAATTAAAGGTGAAGTGAATGACGGGCTGCCGTATTATGTGGTAGCGAAAGATGTGGCTGAAAATGTTGTTTATGTATCAAAAAATTTGAATGACGAGCATATCTGGACGAATGAGCTATCTCTGAAAGAGCTTTTATTTCGCTCGGGGCCGCGTCCGGCCGGCCCATCGCCATGGGCGGCCGGCGCTAATTCTCGCGCTGCCGCGCTCCAAAATGCCCCGAGCCAAAACAAAAGCTCTTTCAACGTATTAGTACGCCTACGTCATCGTGCGCCTTTAATCCCGGCAACTTTTGACGGTGAGAAATTACATTTTGCAAACAAAATCAAGCGTCCGGCGGCCGGACAAAGTGCCGTGATGTATGACGGCGAGATTTGTTTAGGCGGGGGAATTATTGCACAAAAATAAGCCACCCATGGTGGCTTATTTTGCTAGAGATTTTACTATGCAATCATCATTGCGACATCGGCGCAAAGCAAGATGCCAGCGATCATACCCATTGCGGTAACAATATAAATATGCATGCGCTCTTGATTAGAGATACAAGTTTTCTTAGCGCAGGTTTTGCGCGCCTGACAAGATTTTGCCTTGCGTGCAGCTGGCTTCTTCTTGGTTTTAGTTGCAGTTTTTCTTTTTGCTTGTGCCATTTGGCTCCTTTGATTATACTTATCCTTATTTTAGCATATAATAATAATTATTCAAGAGCTTTTATTCTAAAACCGCTTTAATGCGGCGAACGCCGGCAGAGGAAGATTCTTCTTTCTTGATTTTGAAATGGCCGATTACCCCAGTGTGCTCCACATGTGGGCCACCACAAACTTCGCGCGAGATTGGGTTGTCAAAATCACCAATGGTGTAGACTTTTAGAATATCTGGGTATTTGTCCCAGAATTGGCCGTGCGCCTTTAATGTGTCGCGCGCGTAAGCTTTGTCATACTCGTCAAATACTACTGGCAAATCTGCCTTAATCCACTCATTGACTTGAGATTCGACCGCCGAGATTTCTTCCGGCGTCATCTTATGATCTAAGTTGAAGTCAAATCTGACACGATCAGCAGTGATATTGGAACCTTTCTGCGCGATATCTGGCGAGACTAGCTTCTGAAGAGCCGCCAATAGTAGATGAGTCGCAGTATGATATTTGACGGTTTGCTCGCCGTGATCCTCTAGGCCGCCCTTGAACATGCCCTTGGAGGCGGTCTGCGAACGCTCACGTTGTTCTTTCAAGGCTTCGTCAAATTCGGCTTTATAGTTCTTAGTCAGCTCAATACCTTCGCGATAGCATTCCTCAACGGACAGCTCCAACGGAAAACCATAAGTATCCTGAAGTTTGAAAAGATCACGACCAGAAATCGTCTGATTGTTTTTGGTCATTTTACGCAATTCTTTCAACCCCCTATTCAGAGTTGTGCGGAAGGCGCGCTCTTCTTTTAGAAGTACGTCGAGAGCGGTTTCGCGATGAGTGAGGATAGAGTCTGGCAAATCCTTGTAATTATTTGCCACAATCGGTATAACTTCGGCGAGAAAATCCGAAGCAATACCGAGGTCTAGAGCACGGAGAATCGCACGACGCACCAGGCGGCGCATAGCGTAACCCTGAGTCTTGTTAGACGGCGTGAGTCCTTGAGCTGCCAAAAGATATGCTCCACGGATATGATCGGCAATCACGCGCATTTCGTCGGTGTTGGTTTCGTAGGATTTGCCGGAAATTTCTTCTAGCTTGTCAATGATTGGTTTCATCAGAGAAATTTTAAACACGTCAAACGAGCCAATCGCGGCTGCAGCAATACGCTCCAGACCACCACCGAAGTCGACATTTTTCTTTTTGAGCTCCTCAAATGAGCCGTCCTCTTTGCGACGATATTGCATGAAGACTTGATTGCCGATCTCCATGAATCTAGCGCCGTCGCTGGCTGGGTGAGCGAGACCGTACTTCTCTATATCTTGCTTGTCCTCGCCAAAATCATAGAATACCTCGGAGTCTGGGCCGCAAGGGTCGCCAATCGGCGTGGTATCGCAACCACCGCCACGACTCCACCAGTTTTCATGATCGTCGTAAAAGAAAATACGCTCGCCTGGCTTAATGCCACGCTTGTCACCGTCCTTAGCAGAACCGATTTCGGCAATCTTAGCATCAATACCGGCTTTCTTAAAAACTTCTTGCCAGATCTTGGCGGCTTCGGTGTCCTTAGGGATACCATATTTCTCATTACCGATAAAACAGGTGACGTAGATTTTATTAGGATCTAGGCCGACGACTTCGGTTAAGAATTCAAAGAAATTGGAAATCTGCTCTTTCTTGAAATAATCGCCGAGCGACCAGTTGCCAAGCATCTCAAAAACTGTGGTATGACGCGGGTCACCGACATCTTCGATATCTTGCAAACGCATAGAAGGCTGAGAATCTGTCAACCTGGTACCGTCTGGGTGCTCTTTACCGAGCAAATACGGCAAGAGTGGCTGCATGCCAGAGCCAGTAAATAGGGTTGTAGGGTCATTTTCTAGTACAAGTGGAGCCGGCTGGATAACTTTGTGCCCTTTGCTCACTTGAAAATCTAAGAATTTTTGTCTAATTTCGTTTGCGTCCATAGGTGATATTATATCACAAACCCCTTGATTTGGCGACCGAGAGCGTCAATCAGTTTTGGAGTAATTTTGCGATGCGGGCGCGAAGTTTATTTTCCTCGGGAGCGCCGGCGAGAGTATCAGTACCAACGCGAAGCAAGCCTAGCGCAGTGGCGTAGGAATAATCCAATTCTAGATTGTCCTTAAAAACGAAGTTTGGCAGTTCGGCAATGTCTATCAGATGAATTACGGGGCGACGAGAAAACGGTAAACTGGAATACCAGTCCGAAACTGCTAAAGTTTCTTGCAAAAGCGACAGCCCGGCGCCACCACCGCATAGCAAAATATTGCGCGGCAAACTGCCAAGACTATTAAACTCTTCTAACGCGACTTCCACGCCGGTCATCCAGACGCTTAAGTTACGCGAAATGGCGGTCTCCACCTTAGCTTTGATGCGATCGTCTAGTTTACCAGTATCGTAATCCAACTTGTATTCTTCGGCGGTGCCAAAATCTACACCGAGCGTTTCTTCTATCTGATGAGTAAATGAACGACCGCCAATAGAAAACATTTTAGTGCCTTCCACACCGCCATCGTCCACCACGGCAATATCAGTAGTGCCACCGCCAATATCCATTACAATACCAGAGAAATTGGAGTCCAAATCGTCACCAAGGCAGGCGCGACAAACCGCAAAAGGCTCTACAGCCACGGTGAGTAAATCCAAATTAAGCTCGGCACAAACCTTTTCAATGGCCGCAACATGGATCATCGGTGCAAAGGCGGTATAAAACTGCACTACGAGTTCAGAGCCTTTAAAACCAATGGGGTTGCTAATTTTATAGCCATCAATCGTAAGGCTAACAATAGCCGAATTTATCAAACTCATTTCTATGTTTTCGTTGCCGGTCTCTAAAGCGACGCTTTTCTTGGCATAGTCGCCGGTTTTTTGCTGAACTTTTTTGATGATTTCATTCATTTCATTTTCAGTAATTGGGGATTTTTGATCTTTGCGAGTGTAACGGACGGTAGTAGTGCTGCCTTTAATCAGCTCGCCAGCAATACCGACTACAGTCACATCAGCGCGTTCGCCGGTGGTTTCTTCTACTTGAAGTAAAGCCTTTTCGCAAGTTGCTACGACGGCAGAAATGTCAGCCACGGCACCAGCATACATGCTACCCTCGGCCTGTTTAGCTTTGCCGATACCGAGAATCTCTAAATTGCCTTTCTTACCGGGCTTCGCGAGAACAGCTTTGACGAATTCAGTACCAATGTCTAGTCCAAGAATTGTACTCATGCTTCTATTATAGCATATTTACCGGAAGCGAGGTTGCCTAATTCGTACTTACCAAACTGAGTACGATGAAGTTTGGTGACGTGGTAGCCGAGCGCGGCGAAAGTGCGGCGGATTTGGCGATTGCGACCCTCGGACAAAATAGCAATGTAGCCAGTTGCTGCTCTGATTACCTTAAATCGCGAAGGGCCGTCGTCGAGCATGACGCCGTAATCGGAAATCATTTGCTGATGGAGAGGCTCTAATGGGTGGTCTAGCTCGACTTCATAGACTTTGGTTTTGCGAAACTTCGGGTGGGTCATTTGAAAGGCAAAGTCGCCGTCGTTAGTAAGTAGAATTAGACCGGAGCTGTCTTTATCTAGACGGCCGACAGTTTTAAGTTTTTTAAACTCATCTGGCAGTAGTTCGTAGAGCGTAGGGGCGGAACCCTGAGCGCGACGCGAGCAAACATAACCGACGGGTTTATTGAACGCGATATAAGAATATTCCGTCTCAAACGGAACTATTCTTTTATTATAGCATACTTTGTCGTTTTTGTCAATATGGGCGCCTAGTTGAGCAGGGGAATCGTTCACCAAAACTTTGCCAGCCGTGATCAGATCGTCGGCTTCGCGACGCGAGACACCGAGGCGTTCAGCCAAAAACTTATTGAGCCGAACCTGGGACATTGGGAGCCTGAAATGCTTGGCCGACGGCAGGAATTTCGTCGGCTGATTTAGGAGAAGAAGTGACAGAAGCCTGAGTGGCTGACGCTGGCGACTGGGCTTCTGGTGCTACGGAAGGAGCAGCAAAACTAGTTGGATTTGGTGATACGGAAGACCGAACTACTGGTTCTGGTTGTGGAGCGGCTGGAACGCTGGCAGCCTTAGCAGCTGAGCGATCACCGAGCTCTTCGTGAATAGCATTGACTACATCTTCAATTCCAACTTGCGATTTGACAAGGTAGCGATTGGCGCCAAGTCGCTCGCCACGCGCACGTTGGTCGTCACCAGATAAAGCTGTCATCATAATAACTTTGATTTTGGCTGTCTCCGGCGTGGAACGTAAGATGTCTAGCATATCAAAGCCGGAAATTTTTGGCATCATAATATCAGATAAAATTAAATCTGGTTTTTCACGCACTGCTACGGCTAAGGCCTCTTCGCCGTCACCAGCAGATACCACTGCATAGCCCTCAGCTGCGATGCGAATACTGTATATCTCACGAAGCGCTGCGTCGTCTTCTACTACCATTACTTTCATTGGGAAATTCCTCCGTTTATATTATTAGTTATTATATTTGCTTGATTATTTGGCTCAGTTGGTGGGGCAGGGGGCGTGGGTTGAATAGGCTGCACGGGAGGAGCTGGCTGGGCAGGCTGAGCTGGTTGAGCCGGTTGAATAGGCTGAGCTGGTTGGATAGGTTGCTGAGCAGCTTGTGCCATCATATTGGCGTTTTGGACGGCGATCATGCGTTTTTCGTATTCTTCACCGGATATTCTAGGTAGGGAAACAAAGAAAGTAGAGCCGTCACCAAAGGCGGATTCGGCCCAAACTTTGCCGCCCATGGCTTCTACGCGTTGTTTGACCAGATATAGCCCTAGGCCAGTACCACCGACCTCGCGAGTATCCGAGTTGTCTGAACGATAAAACTTTTGGAAAATATGTTGCAAATCATCGGAAGAAATCCCGACGCCAGTATCAGTAACGTTGATCAGCACGCGGTCGCCATCGCCCAGTACGCCAACATAAACCGAACCGCCAGCTGGGGTGTATTTAATGGCGTTGTCTAGTAAATTGTCCATAATTTCGCGCAGGAATCCGAGGTCTACAGAACCATAAACTACTTGATCAATCCGCCGAGGGTTTTGACTTAGCTCCGCGTCGCGCGAGCCAAAACGAAACTCTAGACCAGCCTCTTTCATACGCGGAATGAAGTCGTCTGAAATCTTTTTTACTTCTCCAACCATTTCTACTGGTACGAATTGCGGGCGAATGTGCCCATCATCCATCCGTGTAACATCTAATAAATCATGAAAGAGTCGCCCTAAATGTTGTGACGCAGCATGAGCGGCTTCAAGATACTGGCGGGCGCGATCATCAATAGTGGCAGTCTGCGGATTAAGCGTGAGTGTGATATAGCCGTCAATCGTCGCGACTGGCGTGCGCATTTCGTGCGAAGCGGTGGAGATAAACTCGGCCTGTTCGCCTTCTTCGGCGAGTTCTTTGGCGATGTTGCGGAAAGTAATAATCTTTTTGTTGCCTTGCACCGGCAAAACGGAAATGGAAATCGGGATGCGCTTGGCCTGCGCGCCGGAAATTAGACAACAGGCGTAATTGTCTAAGCTTTGGCTGGAACGCATAGCGGCGATAAGCGGGTTCTCGGCTTCGGAAAGCTCGCGACCTTCTTTAGTCTCAATTTTGATAAGTAGGCCATAGTCTAAGCCAACGGCATTGTCCGCGGAACCGCAATCAAGCATAATAGTGGCCGCTGGATTAGCGTACTGAATGACGCCGGTACGGTCGGTAATCACCACGCCGTCGTGAATAGTACTGAGCGCAAGCTCGGCAAAATTATCCTGATGAGAAGGACTGCCTTGCGGATTTGGTGCGTTTTGCGCATTTTGTCGTTTGAAAAAGCTCATTCTAATATTAATTTTAACACAAGCTTCACAAAATGTGGTATATTTTAAGTATGAATAAAGACGTCATTTATATTGAACCAGATGATGATATCACTGATATCATTACAAAAATCGAAAATTCAAAAGAAAAAATTGTCGCCTTAGTACCGCCAAAAAAGGCAGGAGTGTTTAGGAGTGCCGTAAATATTAAGCTAATTTCTAAGTCCGGTAAGGCGGCGGAAAAGAGTGTAGTGATTGTAACTACTGATCCATCAATTGTGAAGTTAGCGGCGGCTGCTAAATTGCCAATAACGAAAAATTTGCAATCAGCACCGTCTATTCCGGCGGTCGAAGAGACTGAGACGGTAGTGAAAGAAGAATTGGTAGAAGAAGCGGAAGAAGAGGGTGAGGAAGTTGAAGAGACCGAAGCAGAAGAAGAGGGTGATACCAATGACGCAGACAATTCCGACGAAGATGGTTCTGTTGATGACGAAAAAGAAGACAAAAAATCTGCTAAAAATTCTAAGAAAAAGAAAGCCACCGGCAAGTTGGCTAGTAGCAACAACAAGGTTTTGCGCTGGATAGGTGAGCACAAGAAAATAACTATTGCGTGTGGCGTAGGTTTAGTGGTTTTGATTGCGGTGGGGATTTGGGCTTTCGCGATTGCCCCGGCAGCTACGTTGACAATTGGTCTTAGAACTACTACGGCGAATTTTTCAGAGAATGTCACCTTTACAACTGACATGAATGAAGAAAAAACTAGTGAGGGTAAATTCTTCTTGACCGAAAAGAAAATTGAGCAGAAAGCCGAGCAAGAATTTGAAGCGACAGGCAAGAAAGATATTGGCGACCGCGCAAAAGGCGAAATGACGATTTATCAGTATTTTAAAGGTGAAGGGGCGGTAGAAGTTCCTGAAGGTACAATTTTTACTTACAATGGCCTAGCTTACGGTTCGGATGCCGCAGCGTCGCTTTCATGGGATGGCAAAGACCCGTCAATCTGTATTAATAACGGTCAGGCTAGCGCAATGAAATACGGCTGCATGATTGTAGGTAAAATTGACGTAACGGCGGTGGAGCCTGGCGATAAATATAACGTCGCCGCTTCTGAGACTGGCTGGACTACCAGGGCAAATGTATATGCCTATGCAAAGACAGCAATGGCTGGCGGTTCTTCAAATGTTGTTACCGTGGTGCAACAGTCCGACGTTGATGCGGCAGCAAAAGAGATTGGTATAGCCAACGAGGCTGAAAACAAGAAAAAACTGATTGAGAGCATTGACAGTTCTGAGATAGCAATTGACGGTAGCTTTAAACAGACCGTGGGCGAAGTGGTTTCTACGCCAGCGGTCGGAGAAGAGGTGAAAGAAGGCGTAAAGCCAAAAGTTAGTGTTACCACCACTGACACAATTTACACGATTGATAAAACCGATGTAGAGGAGTTCATTTCAGCAAAGGCAAAGCTTGCAAATAACTTTAAGATTTACTCCATGAATGATCCATTTGTAGAAAATTTCATGAAGACTGAAGCTGGTCTTACTGGGAAATTGAAGACCTCTTATGTCTCTGGTCCGAAAGTTACAGAAAATGACGTAGTGGAGATAGTAAAAGGCAAAGGCCTCGGTGTGGCGCAGCATGATTTGAAAGATATTGACGGTATCGGTTCGATTAATATTAAGACTTCGTATTTCTGGGTAACTTCCATTCCAAATAATCCAGACAAAATCACAGTGATTTTGGAAACTAACGAAGACAAAGATAGCGGACAGTAGGCCGATGCGCATAATAGGGTTAGACGTCGGCGAGAAGAGGATTGGTGTCGCGAAAGCAGATTCTGGCACGCGGATTGCTGTGCCGGTAGGGTTTGTACTGGTAGACGGCACCGAGTGGCAGGAGATTGCGCGCATTGCGAGAATGAACAGCACAGATTGGTTCGTGTTGGGCTTGCCGCGCAGTAATGAGGGCAACGAAACAAAACAGAGTTTGTATGTACGTAATTTCGCCAAAGTACTAGTTGAAAAAATTCCAGGTGCAAAAGTTCGGTTTCAAGATGAGTCTCTAACGTCCGTAGAAGCAGAGACGCGATTAAAACAGCGCAAGAAGCAATATGAAAAGGGTGAAATCGATGCTGAAGCCGCCTCAATTATCTTGCAAGATTTTATGGAAAATATCAGAAATACAGAGGCAAAACCTCAAGCGAGCGCCGAAGATTTTTCCGATAATAATTCCGGTAATTTCGTAGAAAAACTAGCCGAAAATACACGCACGCACGCTAAAAAAGAAGCTGAAAAGGTTGCTTTTGAGACTAAAAAAGCCAAAATGAAAACTAAGAAACTGTTAGGTCTGTTCATTATCCCACCGGTGCTAATCGTCTTGATTTTGCTGGGAGTGACAGTAGTACTAAAGTACCGTGACCATCTGCGGGCGGAACGCGAAGCCGAATATGCACGACAGGAAGCGGAAATGAAAGCGGAAACTTTCAACTTTACAATCGTGCCAGGAGAGACGATTTTTGATGTGAAGAAAAAGTTAATTGAGCACGGATACGAGCCAGAAGAAGTAGAAGCTGGGCTTAGTGCGAATTATGATTATGATTTTCTAAAGGATCGTCCGGAGGGAGCGACACTGGAAGGGTATTTATACCCAGAGACGCATAATTTCTATGCGGATGCAAGCGTGAAAGACGTGCTTTCCAAATATCTGGAAGGGATGGGAGAAGTAATCAAAAATAACAATTTGGCGGCTCGCTATGAGGCTCAGGGGCTAACATTGTTTGAAGGTATAACTCTAGCGTCAGTAGTGCAAAAAGAGGCGGTTCCAGGAGAACAGGCGACCGTGGCACAGGTTTTTTTGTCTAGGCTTGGACTGGGATGGAAAATGGGAAGTGACGTAACAGTATCTTACGCGCTAGATGTGGTAGACCCGAATCGCGAAACATATACAGATAATTCGGCTGCGTTGACGATTAACTCTTGCTATAATACTCGGCTAAACACTGGTCTACCTTGTGGTCCGATTTCAAATCCGGGTCTTTCATCATTGCTTGCGGTGGCAGAGCCAAGTGATAGTTCTTATCTCTATTTCTTGACAGGAGACGATGGAATGATGTATTATAGTTATACAGAGTATGAGCACAATCAGAACGTCGTTCTGCACTGCCAAGAGCTCTGTAATGTTTCGTTATGACAAAAAAATCTAATAAAGAACGTTTCCGCAAGCTGAAAAAGGCTTTGCCTTATATTATTGTTGGAGTAGTAACGATTTCGGTGGCCGTGATTGGTTCAATTTCCAAGCATAATGCTGGAGCAACGCTGAGCCTAGATGCTTTTGCGCGAAGCGATTATAAAGTTTCCGTAGACCAGCTGTCAGAGTTATATGTGGTAGCTGATATTTCTGATGCCTTAGGACTAGCAAGTGCGTCAGATGTGGCATCTAACTTTGTGGTGACTACCTCTATGTATGATGCTGGCCAAACCGCAACCGGGAAGTTGGAAAAACCGACCATTACAAATATTACAGTTTCGCGTGGCGTAATTGAATATACGGTGAAAGATGGTGAAAGCATGGATGCGATTGCATCTCGTTATGGTTTAACTACCGATCAGATACGTTGGTCCAACAAATTAAAGACTACGGATATTTCTGGTGGGGATGTTTTATATTTGCCAAGCAAAGCTGGAATTGTTTACACCGTAAAGGACGATGATACAATTGAAGGTATTGCCGATAAATACGGCTCCAGTGTGGCGGAAATTATCGCACTAAATGATTTGGAAGTTTCTGGTATCTCTGATGGCATGCGTATCGTAATTGCTGGCGGCGAATTGCCAGAAACAGAACGGCCAGAGTATGTGGCGCCGGCACCGCGCGTTACGACTTATTACTATTCTTATCTGGGCAACACCTCCGAGCGCCAGGATGTAACAGTGCTAGGGTACTTCTACGGTCTGGGCGGACCTTATGGGGCTGGTCAATGCACGCAGTGGGCTTGGTATAAGCGTCAAGATTTGCCATCCACACTTGGAAATGCAAATACTTGGGCTTCACGCGCGGGTGCGGCTGGATATGCGGTAGATAATACTCCTTCGGCGGGTTCTGTATTCCAAACTTCTTCTGGTTGGTATGGGCACGTCGGATATGTAGAATCCGTAGAGCCGGATGGATCCATCTGGGTAACTGAAATGAACTACAATTATCGCCCCTACATGGTGATCCGTGCCAAAATTCCAGCTAGCGCGGTGGGAAATTTCTATTATATTCACTAAAGTTTTAACACATTTTTATTATGATATAATAGTAGTATGTTTAGTGACACTGCGAAAGTAAATTTGAAAGCTGGCGATGGCGGGAATGGGGCCGTGTCTTTTCGCCGGGAAATTTATATTCCAAAGGGTGGTCCAGATGGCGGGGACGGCGGCAAGGGCGGGGATATTATTTTCAAAGCTGACAAAGACACCAATACCCTGATAGATTTTCGCTTTACGCCGATTCTCGCGGCAGAGAATGGCAAAAATGGCTCCGGTACACGTTCGGCGGGCCGAAGCGGTAAAGATTTAATCGTAGAGGTGCCGATTGGGACTATCGTGAAACGCGATGGTAAAGTCCTGGCAGATTTAACCAGGGACGGACAAGAGGCGATTATTGCACATGGTGGCGATGGCGGGTTCGGAAATGCACATTTTAAGAGCTCTACCAGGCAAGCGCCAATCATCGCCGAAGTAGGCGAGCCGGGGGAAGAATTTGAAGCGGAAATTGAGCTGAAATTACTTGCAGATGTGGGATTGGTGGGTCTGCCGAACGCCGGAAAGTCTACCTTTCTATCCGTAGTATCTAATGCGCGGCCGGAGATTGCGGATTATCCGTTTACGACTCTCACGCCGCAGCTAGGTGTGGCAACGATTGATAAACATGATATTTTGATTGCGGATATTCCGGGCTTAATTGAGGGTGCTTCAGAGGGGAAGGGTCTGGGGCACGATTTTCTACGCCATGTAGATAGGACTGCGGTTTTGCTACATCTGGTAGACGTGTACAATAATGACGCGGGGGAAGCGTACCGCGTAATTCGTGGCGAACTAGAAAAGTATTCTGATCTTAGCGATCGGCCAGAGGTAGTGGCGCTGACGAAGTGCGAGGGTGTAGACAAGGAAATTATCGAGATGCAGATGGCGTCAATCTTGGCGGTAAATCCGGAAGCGAAAATCTATACGATTTCGGCGGCGGCGCATCAGGGGCTCGAGGAATTATTGAGGGAGCTTCAGAGGGAGTGCTCATCTTACGCTTCACAACACACCGAAGAAATTTCTCAAGATGAGCTTCATGCTTCCTCTGAAATTCCGACAATCTCCCTTGGCCATGATGCGTTGAAAACGACTTGGAAGGTCGAAAAAAATGAAGATGAGGATGGCGAGATTAGGTTTATTGTAACCGGCGAAAAGATTGAAAAATTTGCGCGGCGCACGGATATGAATAACTACGCAAGCGTAAACCGTTTGCGTGATATTATGAAAAAACTCGGAATTCGCGCCGAGTTAACATCGCAGGGGGCAGAGCCAAATTCTATTATCTCTATCGCCGGCAAAGAGTTTACCCTTGTGGAAGATTGGTAGTATTTAATTGTGGAAAACATTTTGCTAAAATTAGCAAATTTAAGCTTGACAACATAATTCTTATGCTTTATTATAGTATTAAGCTGGTACGCTTCACAGGGGTTCCACTGATTAGTTAGTGGAGTGTGGAGACTTACATTAATAATCAAAAACAAACAGAGGATTAAAACAAACCAATGTGCCCCCAAGGGTGGGCGCGCATCAGCGCGAAACCGGTCGTAAGGCCGGTTTCTTTTGTGCTTGATTTTTCATTACATTTGTGATATAATATGAAAACAGGAGGAATTGAACTTTATGTCTTTTTTTTACGTCCCCAGTACACCAAAAATGTATGCTCTTGATGCTTTCAAGAACATGGACGGTGCCAGGGGAATTGGTACGACGGATTGGAAAGTGTACAAGGAAGGAGATCATGCATGGAGTGTACGTCACTGCGACGTAATCATGCAGGTCTTCGAAACGCAGGAAGCTGCGGAGGCGTACAAGAACAGTATGTCTGATTACTAATGCCAATCGTTGCCCAGTATGCGGAGCTTCGACTCCGCTTTTTATGGTTTAATTTTCGGCAAGAAAAAGCCCGCCTTTTAGGGCGGGATAGCTAGTCGGGCATCTTAGTAGGACTCGGCGTTGGGCCGGCCGGAATTGGATGAGGCATTGGAGCCGTAGTCGGGGTCGGAATTGGGGTCGAAGTCGATTGTGGTTCCGGAGCCAGAGAAGCCTCGATGGATTCGATGTCAGAATCCATCTCCGTAATTACCGTCCACATCTTATCAATGCGGTCTTCATTCCTCTGGTTTCTGTAATGAAGTACCAGTACCTCTATAGTTAGGCTGGCTACGAGCATCGCCATTAATAAGATGGCATAGACCTTCTTTTCGATCTCGTCCATCCTCTTCGCCTGACGCTGTTGTTCGCGATCTATGTCGCGTAGCATTTGCCTTGCTGCGCTGTCCATATCTTCTCGCATCTCGGCAATAACATCTTCATAAAGGTCTTCTTTTAATCTTTCCGAATCGAAATATCTTTCTTTCATTTTTCATCCTCCTACACTTGAAAGAAAAAGGCCACAACATTAAAACTATACTAGCTTTTAATGTGCGTTCCATATATATCTTTATTGTATCACACTTGTGCTTTTTTGTCAAGATTGTTGTATAAAAATGTGATATAATAATAGATATGATTAAATTTACGATTATTACGTTGTTTCCAGAGGCGATGGAGCCGTATTTGAAAACTTCTATGATGTGGAAGGCGGTAGATAAGGGCTTGGCGGAGTTTGATTTTGTGAACTTGCGAGAATTTGGGCTGGGGCCGCACCGAAGTGTAGATGATACGCCCTACGGTGGTGGCGATGGGATGCTACTTCGCTGCGAGCCAGTCTTCAATGCGATTGAGTCAGTAAAGAAAAACGACCCGACCGCCAAAGTTATTTTGCCGACTCCTGTAGGCGAGATTTGGCAGCAAGAGACAGCAAGGAAATTTGCTAAAAATATAAAAAAACATTATATTATCCTGTGCCCGCACTACGAAGGTTACGACGAGCGGATTTTATCTATTGTGGACTATAAGATTTCGCTGGGAAAATATGTTTTAACTGGCGGGGAGCTGCCGGCGCTGATTATTATTGATAGCGTAGTGAGACTGATTCCTGGAGTGTTGGGTGGTGAGCAATCGGCTATCATTGAGTCGTTTTCAGATGGAGATAATCTGGAATATCCGCAGTACACGAAGCCGTACGATTTTCGCGGGATGAAAGTACCAGATATTCTACTTTCTGGCAACCACGGCGAAATCGCCAAATGGCGCGAAGAACATAGTGGAAAAGTTGAATAAACGTTAGGTGATAGCCAAATAGCCTGCATAAAAAATCCTGGGATCCCCCAGGACAAAAAGTTCAGCTTTAGCTATTCAAGCATACCTTTATAATCAACGGAAATATCTTCGTGCTTGACCCAATCCAGAACCTCTTCCATAGAATATGTAACTTCTGGGTCTTTCAGAGTCTTGATTAGGTTATAGCTACTGCTATTACGCTTATCAGTCACTAGAAACGTAGCATACGATATGCCGCCGATCCACACAAAAGCTATTGCCAATATTAGGAACATAAGAAAACACCACCTTTCTTAACTAGCCTTTATTATATCATGCAAGAAAAATACTTCAAGCCACTAAAGCGCCGTTCTTGACAAAACTAGCAAAAATGATAGAATAATAAAAATGTGGGTAAGGACATTAAAAGCTAGATTTAGCCTTGGTGTTCTGCTTTATTCTTTCAAGGAGGGAAAATGGAATGAAAGAAGTGGATATGTTTCTGCAAAAAAGTCGCAACAACGACGAATTCGCAAGATGTTGCAGGGGGCGTATTAGAACCAAAGAAAGTACAGAGCTCCTTGTTGCGAAGTGGCGGTCATGTGAGCATTTATTTGTTTTAATTCGTGACGTGGAGCACTCTTCTGAAGGAGGCTTTCATTCTTCGGATTATGAGACGACTCCGGCTAGGTATGAGTGCGTCAAATGTGGCTTAACGAATCGCCTGGAAGAAATGGAAGACTCTCTCGATTGGCGTAGCAATCTGTCATACAGACAAAGAAGGGCTACGGACGAATCAATAGAATGGAAGGCTCAACAACCAAAAATTTCGGATGAAAATCTATTGGATAGCGAGCCAATCGATACGTGCCATCCTGGCGTTCTTTTCGATGTTGCTATTGAGCTTTGTCTTGCAGAAGAAATTCGTTTAACCAAGAAGAATGTCTTCATTACCATGCAACGGCTCTGCGATATGGAAACCTTGCAGGAAAGACTGAAAATTTCATCAGTAGTACATGCCAGTGCACTTATCGAGCGTTATAAAAGGAGGTGTGGGCTATACGAAATGACTTCTTCGTCGTCCGACCAAAGCCTATAGTTTGAACACGATTGGATATAGCAAGTTAGTCACTAACCAGCTCATCCGTAAAAACCGCCCAGGGGAAAACCCTGGGCTTTTTAATATTAGATTGCTAGAATCATCGTACAAACGGTTTGACATGATATAATTAAGCTATGGATTTGTCTGCATCGGTGGAGGAGCTGAAAGGCATTGGGCCAAAGAAAGCCGAGATGCTGAAAAAAGCCGGAATTAAGACGGTGCGGGATTTTTTTTATAACTTGCCAAGAGATTATGAGAATTTTGAGGCAGCGACGTCAATTTCAGCAGTTCGCCCCGGGAAAGTAGTAGTAAAAGGCAAGATTGATAGCTTGTCGTCACGCCAGACGAGGCGACGAAATCTGTCAATTACAGAGGGCGTCGTAAGAGACAACACTGGCGCGATAAAAGTAGTTTGGTTTAACCAAAGTTATCGTATAAGGCAGTTTATACCGGATAAAGAATATTATTTTAAGGGTATTTATGAGCTAAAAAATAATCGCTATCAGCTGACGTCGCCCTCGGCGGTGCTGGCTAACGACGTTGAGATTAGTGGCGGGATTAGTCCTATTTACGTGGCTCACGGAGCATTAAAATCTAATGATTTTCGGCGACTAATAGATAATTCACGCGATAGGTTTGCCGAGATACCAGATTTGCTGCCGCTGGCAAAACCAGGAGAGCGGCGCGAGGCACTTTTTTCTGCGCATTTTCCTAATTCGGCCGAAGATGCGGTTAAAGCGCGGGAATGTCTTGCTTATGAGGAGTTGTTTGAATTAATTTTAGCTTCCAAGCTAAATCAGCGTGAGAATGAGAAATTAAAAGCCGCGCCGATTAAGTTCCGATTAGACAAAATCAAAGAGTTTCTCAGCAAGTTGCCGTTTACTTTGACGAACGCACAGAAGAAAGCGGCGTGGGAGATTTTTCAGGATATGGAAAAAAATACTCCGATGAATCGTTTACTTCAGGGCGATGTGGGCTCCGGAAAAACAATTGTAGCGGCGATGGCGGCATACGAGGCGATTCTAGGTGGCGCGCAAGTGGCAATTTTGGCGCCAACGGCGGTACTGGCAATCCAGCACTATGATAAAATCGGGCCTTTGCTTGGTAAATTAGGCGTGAAGACGGCCCTTCTGACTGGGGCAACGAAGGAAAAACGTAGTTTAAAGGAAAACATCGCCGACGGGACGGTTAATCTGGTGATTGGCACACATGCGTTGCTCACGGATGACACTGAATTTAATAATCTCGGACTAGCGATAATTGATGAGCAACACCGCTTTGGGGTAGGGCAAAGACGAAAGCTACTGCTCAAATCGCCCCACGATCTAGCACCGCATCTATTATCTATGACTGCTACACCAATTCCGCGTTCTTTGCAACTGACGGTTTTTGGCGATTTGGATGTGTCTATTTTGAACGAACTACCAAAGGGGCGGCAGCCGATAGAAACTTTGTTGATTAAAGAATATGAAGCTAGGGAAAAACTCTACCCAAAAATGGCAGAAACGTTAGAAGCAAAGCAACAAATTTACTGGATTTGCCAAGCAATAGATGATAATCCGAGAACCGAAACTACCTCTGTAAAATCTCGCGCCGAGAAACTAAAACGGGTATTTCCACGGGCGAAAATTGAGTTCCTACATGGACGAATGAAACCAGCAGAGAAAGATGCCGTGATGAACCGGTTTGCAGAAGGAAAGATAGAAATGCTAGTCTCTACCACAGTGGTAGAAGTGGGCGTGGACGTGCCGAATTCTACCCTGATTGTGATTGAAAATGCGGAAAGCTATGGTTTGGCGCAATTACATCAGCTACGCGGGCGCGTAGGGCGAGGCAGCGCGAAATCGTATTGCTATCTAATGACCTCTGGAGAGACTAAGCCATCGCGACGACTGTGCGAACTGGAAAAGTCTACAGATGGTTTTTATCTAGCAGAGGTAGATTTGAAGATACGCGGGCCAGGGGAAATTTATGGCGCATTACAACATGGGGCGCTAGATCTTAGAATAGCATCGCTGTCTGATACTGCTTTAATTCACCAAGCTCAACAAGATGTAGCAAAATTTATAGATAGTGGCGAAGATATGTTAAAATATAAGGAACTGATGGATGGGATTATTAGATATCAGCAAATCACAACGCTAAATTAGGAGCGATTATGCTAGGGAAAAAATCCAATAAAGACGGTGGTTATGTAAAAATTATTGCTGGAAAATATAAAGGCAAGAAAATCCGCACACCAGGCGGAAGTACGCATCCAATGGGAGAGCGAGAGCGGAATGCATTATTTAACGCCTTGGGGGATATTATAGAGGGCCAGCTCGTGATGGATTTGTACGCCGGGAGCGGAGCAATTGGTATAGAAGCGCTAAGTCGTGGTGCGAAATTTGTGCTCTTTATAGACAAAAACCCAAAGGCGGTAGATACGATTAATAAAAATTTACGCAAACTTGGTGCGTACCCCATGTATGGAGGAGCTATTGAGTCAGATTTGAATATTACCTTACGTACCGCAACCGATAGATATCCGATTGTGATTGCAGACCCGCCATACGAAGAGTACGATCCAAAAATAGCCAAATACATCGCTAGGGTAGTGAGCCCCCATGGCGCCTTGGTTATATCACACCCAGGTGAAGCCCCGGAGATTAAGGGGTTCACGCTACTTAAATCCTCTAAATACGCCAGAGCACATTTGTCATTTTATCAGAAAAATGATTAAGTTAAATATATTATTGATTTTTTAGCAAAAGTGTGATATAATGGTGATATAAGGAGTTTATTATGTACACTGATGAAGAAAAAAAGGAACGTCGTAAGATTATACTCGCGGCTACTGCGGTAGTAGCGGTGATATTGATTTTGATTGTAGCTATCGTAGTGGTAGCAGCCAATAAAACTGGCCAAACAAACGTGGGTGGCAATAATAATTCTCAAATTTCGCTGGACGATAATGATAAGACCGAAACTAAAACTGAAACTAAGACCGAAAGTAAGTCGGAAAGTACGACTGACAGTAGCAAATCTTCTAGCAACAATCTATCCACCAAGACCACAACTACGACTACAACTACCACTAAGAGTAATACCACGAGCAACAAATCTTCCATCCCAGATACTGGTCCGGAAGAAATTTTGCCGGTAGCTTTGATTGCTGGTGCATTAGTTACTTACGCCGCTTCAGCCGTAATGGCAAAACGCAACGTAGAGGCCTAGATCTTAAAAGCGAAACTTAGGTTTCGCTTTTTTGGTGATTATGTGATATAATCAAAACAAGCCCGAGTGGTGAAATTGGTATACACGTATGCCTTAGGAGCATATACCGTAAGGTGTGCTGGTTCAAGTCCAGTCTCGGGCACCAATAAGTTTTGAGAGTTAAGCGCCAGAGGGCGTTTTTTGCTTCTGTGGTATAATGGTGTTGACCCGCACTGGATTGTACTTTTAAGAAATGGAAGACAAAAAGTATTTTGCAGGTGGGGTTAATTGTTGGAGGAAGGTATGATAGAGCATACGAAAGAAGAATCAGACTTCAAAGAAAAAAGCGAGACGGAAAAGCCTATGAAGCTTCCAAAAGAGGCATATGAGCAGGCCTTAAGGCAAAAAGCTCTGAAAAAATATCATCTCCCCGCCACGTATGTGCTATGGAGTCAAGAAGACTGCGATGATGACCATTTTTTCGGTCTTACTACCGACGATTTATGGGAATACTTTTAGAAACAGCCCTGGTCTTCCGCATTATACCGACAATAGTCGGTATTTTTATTATCAAATATTATCTGCTATAATGTAGACAAGGAGCTATATGGAATTTGTCAGACTGAAGTATGCCAATAATAAGTTGATTAACGCGAATTTGAGGGAGCACCGTGCAGTGATAAGAGATTACGAGAAGCGCGGGCTGGAATATGTTGGTTTTGTGCCGATTACGTTTGGGCCGAGCGGCAAGATGTTAGAGATAGATTTATTATTCAGAAAGCCGAAAACTCTACAGGACAACAAAAAAGCATAATTTCAAGACTTGAATAACGCAAAATGGTTGTGCTATAATTCTTTGTAGGATGGGAAAAATTGCGAGGTACTTAAATCAGTTGATTGTTGGCAATGTGTTTGATTCGCCAGAAATTCTTGAGGCATATTCGACAGACCGTTCTATCTTGAAGATTAAACCAAAATACGTGGCCTTGCCGGAATCTACGGATGATATTCGCAAGTTGATGAAGTTTTGTTATCAGTTGGCATCAAAAAATATTAGAATCCCGATTGCAATTAGGGGATCTGGACTAGATGAACTGGGTGGCGATTTAACTAATGGCTTAGTAATTTCCACGGAAAAGCTAAATAGATTACTGGAGTCTGATAAACGCGAACGTTTAGTGCGTGTGCAGGCTGGCATTACGCTAAAAGAGTTAAATACTGCACTTTCAGTTAACGGGCTTACCATACCGATTGGTGGTCATGAGATGGAAACGATTGGTGGGCTGATTTCCAACTGTCCAAAGGATAGTTTTTCAGCAAAATATGGTGGAATTATGAATTTTGTAGAGCGAGTCGAAGTAGTATTGCCAAACGGTGATGTGTTGCAAACTTCTCGCCAAAGTAAGCATAATTTGGCTAAGCGAGCTCAGCAAAAAGGTTTAGAAAATGAGGTTTATCGCAAGATTGCCACGCTAGCCAAGGTAAATGAAGCTTTATTAAAGAAAATGCGCGAGCACGGGGCTGGTTTGGCTGGCTATCCGACCATCACTTTGACAGAACGAAAAGGTTCGGTGGATTTAATGCCTCTATTCTTTGGCGCAGAAGGTACGCTAGGAGTAATTACCGAAGTAATCCTACGTGCAGTACCACTGCATAAGGAAACTAAGCGTGTACTGGCAACTTTTGAAGATTTCAATGTAGCGCAGAAGTTCATGGATGTCGTGAATGCTTTGAAACCGCGTGAACTAAATATTTATGACATTGAGATAATTCGAACAGCGGAAGAAACCGGTAAAAGATTAAATGATGTGACGAAAAAAATGGAGAAGGGCTATGTGGTATTTGCGAAATTCGACAGCAAAAACAAGTCTTGCCTCAGAAAGGTAGCCGGCGTACGTAAGGCTTTGCCGCGTTCATCGCAATTATTTGTGGAGAACGGCAAGACGGTAGCGACCTTAAACGAGTTTGAAAATTCGCTGATTAGTTTCCTAAATTATACGCGGAGCGGGGAACGAATTCCGGTTCTAACGGATTTTTACTTGCCGGCACATAATTTGGAGCGCTTCATGACAGATTTGACATTACTGGAGAAAAATTTGAAGCTGAATTTGGCAATTTACGGATCTTATTCTTCTTCAAATTACAGTCTAAGACCAAAGTTTAATTTAGAAAAGGATGATTACCGTAAAAGTGTGGTGACTTTTCTAAAAACTGGTGCATATGTTATCGGGCGACAAGGTGGTTCGATTACCGGTGGTTCGCCGGAGGGGCGCGTAAAGGCAATTGTGACAAATGCGGAGATGTCGGAGTCTGAGGCAAAATTATATAAGGCTATCAAACAAGCATTTGATCGCTATAATGTTTTGGGGTCAACCGTAAAACTAGGCGCAGCGCCAAATTACACGATTGCACATTTTCGGACTACGAGTTCCGCCAAGATTGTGATATAATAGTCTAAATTATAGGAGTTATTATGAAAACAAAGTTCAAGAAACTGTCTGATTCGCGTGTTGAGATTACTGTCGCGTTGGATGCGAAAGATTTGAGTGTGGCTAGCGAAAAGGCGGTCACAAAGCTCGCCAAAGAAGTGCGCGTAGAAGGATTCCGCAAGGGCAAGGTACCAGTGGACGTAGCAAAGAAGTTTATCCCGGAGAATGATTTGAATGCCGAGACGATTGATATTGCGGTGCGCTCTACGGTAATTGAGGCCTTTAAAGAGCATGAAAAGTCACCTTTGGTGTTGCCGGCGGTAAATGTTACAAAATACGTACCAGGTGAGATGGCAGAATATACTGCAACGGCGGATATTGTGCCGGAAATCAAGCTAGGTGATTGCAAAAAGTTGGGTGTAAAGCGTGAGGAAGTTAAAATCACCAAGAAGGATATTGACGGAGCACTTGAAAATATTGCAGGCTCATTCGCGGAGAAGAAAGTCACTAAGCGCGCCGCAAAGCTAGGCGACGAAGTAATCATTGATTTCGTGGGCAAGAAAGACGGAGAAGCTTTCCAGGGCGGTTCGGCGAAAGATTATCCGCTGACGCTGGGTTCCAAAGCGTTCATCCCTGGATTCGAAGACGGGATCGTGGGCCACGAACCTGGTGACAAGTTCGATCTAGAACTTACCTTCCCGAAAGATTACGGAATGAAAGATTTGGCTGGCGCCAAAGTGGTGTTTGAAGTGCTATTAAAACAGATTAACGAGATTATCAAGCCGGAGATAGATGACGAGCTTGCTAAAAAGTGTGGGCCGTTTAAGAATTTGGACGAGCTCAAAAAAGATATTGAGAAGAATTTGAAAGCACAAAGCGAGCACCGAAATGAAGAAGCCTACAAGAATGCACTAGTGGAAGCATTGGTGAAGAAATCTAAAGTTTCTGCGCCAGAAGTTTTGATTGATGATCAGGTTAAGATGATCCGTGCTGATGTGGAGCGAAATGCCACTAGCATGGGAATGAGTTTTGGAGATTATATCAAACGCGCTGGGTTGGACGCTAAAAAATGGGAAGCGGAAGCACACAAAATTGCCGAACAACGCGTGAAAGCGTCACTTGTGCTCCAGACTTTAGCTGTACAAGAAAAAATTACCGTGTCAGATGAAGTGGTGAATGCAAAAATCGCCGAGCTGAAAGAAGTTTACAAGAAATCACCAGAAGCGCAGAAATCACTCAAAGATCCGAATGTAAAGAATGACATCAAAAACCGGTTGATCATCGAAGAGACGTTGAATTATCTTGTCAAAAATAACTAGTAGTGGTATAATTTAGGAAAGAGTTTCATCTCGCTTGCTATTGCTGTATTTTGTGAGCGAGGCAATATAATTATTAATTATAAGGAAATTTTAATGCCAACTATTAATCAGTTGATTCGCAAGCCTCGTAAAAAGGCAGCGAAGAAATCTAAGTCTCCGGCACTTGGCTCCATCGTGAATACGTTGAAGACTAAGCGCTACGAGAAGGCAGCCCCACTCAAGCGTGGTGTCTGTATTAAAGTTACTACTAAGACTCCAAAAAAACCAAACTCCGCTATGCGTAAAGTTGCACGCGTGCGCCTTACCAATGGTCAGGAGGTCTGGGCATACATTGGTGGCGAAGGTCACAATCTTCAGGAACATGCTGTCGTGCTAGTCCGTGGTGGACGTGTGCCAGATTTGCCTGGTGTGCGCTATCACGTAGTGCGCGGAACGCTTGATTTGCAGGGCGTACAAGGTCGCAAGCAGGGTCGCTCTAAATACGGCGCGAAGAAGGAGGATAAGTAATTATGCCACGCAAAACTACTAAATCTTTGGAACGCAAAGTTAATCCGGACCGCAAATATCAGTCCATCTATGTTCAGAGACTTATCAATAAGTCCATGCTCGATGGTAAGAAGCAAGCGGCCGAGCGCGCAGTTTATGCCGCAATCGAGGGCGCTGCAAAGAAATTGAAGTCTGAAAATCCAGTAGAAGTACTGGAGAAAGCCATCACTAACATTTCGCCAGATTTCGAGGTGAAATCTCGCCGTGTTGGTGGTGCTAACTACCAGATTCCATTCCCGATTCAGGGTCATCGCCAGATGCATTTTGCATTCTCATGGCTTGTACAGTCTGCTCGCGCTCGTGGCGGTATGCCATATGCCAAGCGACTTGAAGCTGAGATTGTTGATGCCTACAACGAAACTGGCACTGCCTTCAAGAAGAAGGAAGACTGCCACCGTATGGCAGAAGCGAACCGCGCATTCGCGCACTTTGCGCGCTAGCGCTTTGGACTTTCTTTCAAGAAAGAAAGTCCAGCAAAGAAAGCAAGTTCAAAAAAGAAGACAGGCGCATGTCCTGATCTTCTTTTTTGATTATTGCTAATTATTTCTTTCAGAAATAATTAGTTTTTGTGTTCCGAAAAGTACTTTTTATCTCGCTAAAACAAATTCCGTGCTATAATAGTCATAAGAATAATAGGAGGTTTATGATTAAAGTTGCAATTAATGGTTTTGGCAGGATTGGACGAAATGCGTTTAAGATTTTGAGTGAGCGAAAAGATGCCGAGGTAGTTGCAATTAATGATATTACCGACGCCAAGACTTTGGCTCACCTTCTAAAGCACGATTCTTCCTATGGCACATTCGAAAAAGATGTGGAAGCGGGCGAAAATTCTATCAAAGTAAATGGCAAAGAAATACCGATTTTCGCCGAGAAAGACCCGGCGAAACTACCGTGGGCGGATTTGAAGGTAGATACTGTAATCGAGTCTACGGGATTTTTCACTAATCCGGCCGATGCGATGAAGCACATTGAAGCTGGCGCAAAACGTGTGGTGATTTCGGCACCAGCGAAGGGCGAAGGCGCAAAAACCATTGTAATTGGCGTAAATGAAGAGATTGTAACTGACGACGATGATATTCTATCGAACGCTTCCTGTACCACTAATTGCATCGCGCCAATTATGAAAGTACTTGAAGACGAATTTGGCATAGAAAAAGCTATGATGACCACCGTGCATTCTTACACCGGATCACAAAGAATACTAGATGCCCCAGCCAAGGATTTGCGCGAGGCACGTTCGGCCGCCGAGAATATCGTGCCAACCACTACTGGCGCTTCTAAAGCTGCGGCGCTTACCATTCCGTCACTTACCGGCAAGTTTAATGGACTTTCCGTACGCGTACCAACTCCAGTGGTATCACTTTCTGATATTACCGCTATTATTAAGCGTAATACCACTAAGGAAGAGCTGGTAGAATTCTTTAAACGTGTGGCGAAGGAGCCTTACTATGAGGGAATCATCGGCGTGACGGAGGAAGAACTGGTATCTACAGACTTCATTGGCGATCCGCATTCGTCTATTGTGGATTTGCCGCTAATTGATGTAGTGGGCGGGAATATGATTAAGGTTGTGGCCTGGTATGATAACGAATGGGGCTATTCAAACCGCCTAGTAGAGCTTGCAGTAGATTTCGGGAAGGAAAATTAATGGAAATATTCGTCGGAGCAGATTACCGCGGATTTGAGAGAAAGCAGCAGTTAGTACAGTTTTTGACCGAGCAAAAGCATGAGGTGATAGACGAGGGCGCTTACGAATATGTTGAAGGCGATGATTTTAACACTCCGGCCGTGAAGGTAGCTAAAGCCGTGCGAGAAAATCGTGGCTCACTGGGTATCTTAGTCTGCGACTCTGCCCACGGTGTGACTATGCAAGCAAATCGTTTCAAAGGAGTGCGAGCGGCAAATTGTGATAGTGTGGAGGCAGCAAAGCTTGCGCGCGAGCATGACGATGCGAACGTATTATGCATCTCTGCGCATTTTGTGGATGAGAAAAAAATGGTAGAAATTGTAAATGCGTTTATCAATACGCCTTTTGCAAATTTAGAACGTCGGGTGCGACGGATTAATCTTTTAGATGAAAGGGAAGACTATGCTTAGAACAGTATCAATCGTGCCGTCAATTCTAACCGACGACAAGGTTCAATATCATACGCAAATTGAAGAAATCAATAAATTCACGCGCCGAGTGCAAATTGACGTGACAGACGGAATTTTCGCACCAAGTACTACATTAGATATTACGAATGTGTGGTGGCCAAAGGGTTGGACGGCGGATTTGCATTTGATGGCGGCTTACCCATCACAGCATCTTGACACGATTTTGAAATTGGCACCTTCGCTTTGTATATTACAAGCCGAAGCGAGCGAAGATTTAACTCCGACTTTTAATGCATTGAAAGAAAACGGAATTAAGACTGGGCTAGCGTTGTTGCCGTCCACATATCCTGGGCTAGTAAAGGCGTATATAGATATGGTAGACCACGTGCTGATTTTTGCGGGGCAGCTGGGAGCACAGGGTGGTCAGGCGGACATGATGCAAACTGAGAAGATACCTCTGGTCCGTAATATGAAGCCGGAGCTGGAGATTGCTTGGGATGGTGGAGCAAACTTAGCAAACATCCGGGCATTGGCGCACGTAGATTTGGATGTAATAAATGTAGGCTCGGCGCTGACAAATGCAGAAAATCCGGCGGAAACTTATGCACAAATGGTAGCAGAGATTGATAAGAATGGGGTGGTAATTTAATGGCGCGGATTGTTTCACTGGGGTCAGCTCTGCAAGATATTTACTTGATAGATCGCGACGATTTAACTCCGACTAAAATTGGTGACGAGGCGATTTTTGGTAAGGTTTTGGTGGGCTCTAAAGTAGATATTGATAAGTTATCGTACGAAGTCGGTGGTGGCGGGATTAATTCTGCAATATCCTTTGCAAGACATGGTCATGAGGCGATTTTTATCGGGAACATCGCGAATGATGTGGCGGGGCGTGCAATTCAGCGCGTGCTGGACTACGAAGGTGTAGATACTAGTTATATGAATTTTATTGCAGGGAAGTCAACCGGAACGTCGGTAATTTTGTTGGATGCACGGGGTGGTGAGCGAACAATTCTGACTCACCGTGGCGCTAGTGAGAAATTCGATAATTTTTCTGAAGATGATTTGGATTTAATTCAACCGGATTGGCTGTACGTGACGACCCTGCGCGGTGATATGGACACGTTGAAGAGATTTCTAAAAAAGGCTAAATCGTTAGGTGCTAAAATAATGTTTAACCCGGGAAAAATGGAACTAGTCAAGAAGGCGGAGCTACTAAAATTGCTACCGCAGATTGATGTACTGTTGGTAAATAAGCTGGAAGCGTCACAACTGGTGCCGGGTGTGATTTTGACGGAGCTACTTTATCACTTGAATAGTTACACCGAGACAGTGATTATCACCGATGGGGCGATGGGCGGAATTGCAGGAAACCGAACAGAAATATATCGCTTCGGAATCTATGAAGACAAACGCGTAAAGGACGCGACTGGAGCTGGCGACGCGTTTGGCTCTGGATTTTTGGCGCATTTTGCAAAAGGTAAATCTTTTCGGAGTTCGCTAATGTTTGCCTCGGCAAATTCCACGTCGGTGGTGGCGCAAATTGGCGCAAATCGCGGCTTGCTGACTGGCAAGGAAGAGCTACATCCGATGCCAATTCAAAAATTATAAGGAGTTTTATGCTGAAAACAGAGGAAGAATTACTAAAAAAACTATCAATTGCTGATCTAGAGAGGGCGAATGCCTACGCAAAAGATTTGGGACGTGGTTTGCAGATTGTGCGTTCCTTCCCGCAGGGAGTGACGATTTTTGGTTCGGCAAGATTGTCACAAGATGATAAATACTGCCAAATGGCCTATCAGCTAGGTGGATTGCTCGCGAAAAATGGTCATGCGGTGATTACTGGTGGTGGGCCTGGTATTATGGAAGCGGCTTCGCACGGGGCTTACGAAATTGGCGGACGGACGATTGGGCTAAATATTACTTTACTGCACGAACAATTTCCGAATCCGTACCTAACGGATTGTATTACATTTGAATATTTCTTTGCGCGCAAGGTATCGCTGGCAATGGCAGCAAAAGTATTCGTGTTTTTTCCAGGCGGATTTGGCACGATGGACGAGTTAACCGAAATTTTATGTTTGATGCAAGAAAATAAAATGCCAAAGATGCCGGTGTTCTTGATTGGCAAAGCGTTTTGGAAGAATTTTGATCGTGCAATCGCAAAGATGGCCGAACATAAACTAATTGGCAAAGCGGATCATAGGATTTTTAAAGCAACTGACGATATAAAGGAAGTAGTGCGGGCAGCGAACAAAATCGGACATCCAAAAATCTCCGAAAACTTCTATGATGGTTTTCGCGAAGCAAGCAAAATAAATAAAGACTAAAGAGGGTCGGTGAGACCGAGACGAGAATTAGTTTCGGCGATGCGGATGAGTTCGTTGTATTTTGCGATGCGCTCAGAACGAGAGAGAGAACCGGTTTTGATTTGGCCAGTGCCGAGGCCTACCGCAAGATGTGCGATGGAAACATCCTCAGTTTCGCCGGAGCGATGAGACATTACCGTACGATAGCCGGCGCGCTTGGCCAACATTACAGCATCAATAGTTTCAGACAGTGTGCCGATTTGATTAGGTTTAATCAAAATTGCGTTGGCAACTTGTTCATTAATACCACGCTCTAATAATTTGACATTCGTAACAAATAAATCATCACCAACTAATTGCGTGCGTTCGTCTAGGCGCACAGTAAGTTTGCGCCAGTTTTGCCAGTCGTTTTCGGCAAGACCATCTTCGATAGAAACTACCGGATAGGCAGAGGCCATCCAATCATACCAGTTAATCATGTCTTCGGCAGTTTTCCACTCGCCAGTAGTTTTTAAGATGTAGCGGCCGCCGGCATATTTCGGATCCATTTCGCCATCTTTCGTATCGTAAAATTCGCTAGCCGCGATGTCAAGTGCGATAGCAATGTCATCACCAACCTGATAACCAGCACGTTTAATGGCGGCGCAGATGCAATCTAGCGGCTCGTTGTTGCCACCGCGAACTTTTGGTGCATAACCACCTTCATCACCGACCGTAGTTGGATAGCCACGTTCTTTTAGTACTTCTCCGAGCGCATGAAAAACTTCTGCGCCCATACGCACTGCGTTGGCGATATTGCCAGCACTGCGTGGAATAATCATATATTCTTGAAAATCTGTCGCCCAAGAGGCATGTTCGCCACCATTCATTACATTCATCATTGGCATCGGGATGGACATTTGATTTACCGTGCCAGCAAGGTCGGCTACGTATCTATAAAACGGAATGTGCATAGCCCTGGCATTAGCTTTGGCATTTGCAAGTGAAACTGCCAAAATAGCGTTTGCGCCGAGGGAAGATTTATTCTCGGTACCATCAAGCTCGCACATCATTTGATCCACAAGACGTTGATCGGAAGAATTGCCGGCGAGGACGTCGTTGATTTTGGAGTTGACGTTCCAGACGGCTTTGAGCACGCCTTTGCCACCAAAACAGTTGGGGTCTTTATCTCGGAGCTCCAAAGCTTCGCCAGAGCCAGTGGAAGCGCCAGATGGCACGATGGCGCGGCCGTATCCGCCATTATCTAAGAAAACTTCAGCTTCTACCGTAGGGTTACCACGCGAATCTAAAACTTGTCTTGCTCTAATTTTCGAAATAATAAAATTATCCATAAATATTATTATACCAAAAATGCAAAACTTATGTTAAAATAAGTATAAGCATTATTAAATTAAGGAGTTTTTTATGAACGAAAACCCTGAGGGCACACCGAATCCCCTCAACCCGACGCCTCAGCCAGCAAGCACGCCGGCTTCTGGTACTCCTGGTACTGTGAACAACGCGGCCACGCCAAAAGCGCCAGCTGAGCCAGTAACATCTGCTGCTCCGACAGCGCCAGCTACGCCGGCAAATAATCCGATTGCTGCGCCAGAAAATGTAGCGCCAGTAACAGCGGAACAATTATTAGAACCGACGCCAACTACAAACGTGCCGGTCAATCATGGTGGGACTATAGCAAATCCAGCACCGACTGAGTCTAAACCAAATCCTGCGCCAAGGCCAATGCCACGTAGCGGAGCGCCAAAAGTTGTAGATCCGATGATGGCAAGAGGAGCCCGTCCTTCGGTGCCTACGCCAACTACGCAACCGCCTGTGGCTGGCGTAACGCCACATATCAATAAACCAGTCGATGAGCAAAAAAATACGGATGATGCTGATGCCATTATTCAGCAGTTATCGCAAAATACTACGGAGCAACCGGCAGAGCCGGCTCCGGCCCCAAAGAAAAAGAGCAAAAAAGGTCTGATTGCATTGGCGATTATCTTTATTTTGCTGGCAATTGGCTGTGGCGTAGCAGCGATTGTTATCCTCAACCCATTCGCAAAGGACGACCGGGTTCCGGTGGCAGTTGAAAAGTTTTTAAGCGGCCAAATACCTGCAAATATTGAGATAAAAGGCAGCATTACTGCTAGCAGCGATACTGTGGAACAGGGTCTTAATTACCTTAATATCAATTTGGATGCGCAACTCGCGAATGTCACGAATGAAAATGTCGCAAAGGCCGCGATTGTCGCTGATTTCGTAGACGGTACTGAGCTGAGTTTCGATGCAGACGAGGTAATGACTAGCGACGGCACATCTTATATCCGCTTAACCGGCATCGCGGATGCCCTAAAGAAAGGTTCTTCAGGTCTACAAACCACCGTGCTTAACTCGGAATCTTTGACAACGGAAAATTGCGTAGAAAACAGCGACGGCACTACGAATTGCGAAACTTCCGATGCTTTAGTGCAGGTTGATGAAGTAACTACTACTTGCGAGGGTGAAGCCTGCGACGTTGTGCAACAGGATACCTTAACTCAGCTTGGCTATATAGGAATGATAGCCAGGGCTTTTGAGGCAGTTGATGGGGAATGGATTCGGATTCCTCAGAGTACTACGCCAAGTGAAGAAGGGATTTTCAATAACCCAGCTCAGTGTTTAACAAATGCTTTGTCGGCCTTGCCAACTCAGGGAGAACAAATTAAGAGTTTGTATTCGGCAAATCCGTTTATCGAATATTCTACTGAGAACTTGGGCGTTGCCAAATTAAAAGATAATCTTTATCGTATCAGCGTAGATGAACAAAAGTTCACCAACTTTGTGAATAGCTTAAGTGATAACAGTTTTGCAAATGAACTGCTAGCTTGTGTGGGCGGTCAAGCAACCAACGAGGGAATCACGTTTGCGGAGGTAACAGAAATGTTCGACAGCTTTCCAACCGTTTATGTGGAAATTGATGACCAATATCACTTTACACGTATAAGATTTGACAGCTCGCTCAAGAATGGTTTGTCTGTTAGCGCAGATTTGCAACTTTCATATCCTGAAAGCGTCACGGTCACTGAACCAACAGAGTATGTGGATGCGAACGTACTTATCCGAGCCATGCTTAACGATTTATACGGTATCACAACCGATACGATAGTAATTGAAGATGACACACAAACAATTACACCAACTACTGAAGATACAACGCAACAATAGTTTGGCAATCTGGGGGGGGTGAGCTTTACAATTTTGGCAAAATGTGATATAATAAGGGTATGAACGCTTTGCTAAAACAAAAACTAGATAAACTTCCGGTAAGCCCGGGAGTTTATTTTCATAAAAATGCGGCGGGGGAGATAATTTATGTGGGGAAGGCCGCGGTGCTCAAAAATCGTGTGCGACAGTATTTTCAGAAGTCTAAAAAAGATATAAAAACCGCAGCGCTAGTGGCGGAAATCGCTGATACAGATTGGATTATAGTAGATACCGAGATGGATGCACTTTTTCTGGAAGCGGAAATGATAAAACGATATATGCCAAAGTGGAATATACTGCTCCGCGACGACAAAACCGTGTCATATGTAAGGATTGATATAAAATCTGAAGTGCCATACATTTCTTTTACGCGCAACCCGGTGGATGATAAGGCTATTTATATCGGGCCGTTTTATGGTAAGTTAGTAGTGGAAAAGGCAGTGCGAGACCTTAGGCGGATTTTTCCATATTATACTAAACCTTACGATGGAAAGAAAACTTTAGACACTGATCTAGGGCTGACGCCGGGGATTGAAATAGGCAAAACCACACCAAAAGATTATAAGCGGAATTTGCGTAAATTAATTCGCTATTTGGAAGGCGACCGCAAAAAATTATTGAAAGATTTGGAAAAGATAATGAAAGAAGAGGCTGCGGCGGGGAATTATGAGTTAGCAGCCGAGGCGCGAGATCAACTGTTTGGGCTAAAGGCTTTGAGGAAAAAAATCGTGTTTTCGGATAAGGAATTTATGGATATTTCTTCGGATCAAGCGCTAAAAGAATTGCAAGAAATGTTAGGGCTAGAAAAGCCGCCGCGACGGATTGAAGGGTATGATATTTCTCATCAGTCTGGCGAGAATACGGTGGGCAGTATGGTAGTGTTTATTAACGGGACTTCAGCGCGGAGCGAATATCGCAAGTTTAAGGTGCACACTTCGAGAAATGACGATCTCAAAAGTATGGTCGAAGTGATTTCTAGAAGGCTGAAACACCAGGAATGGGAGTTTCCAGATTTGATTTTGCTGGATGGTGGCAAGACACAGGTGAATGCAATCTTGCCGCTAGTAGAGCCATATGGGATACCGGTAATTGGGCGCGACAAGTCTGGGGATCATTCGCGAAATGCCAAGACAGTGCTTGTAGTCCCCGAACTAACCTATCTGGAACTACCTGGCAACTCGCACGTTGCGCGGCTGATTGCCAGGATTGACGAAGAGGCGCACAGGTTTGCGATTACTTATCATACGCTACTCAAGCGGAAGAAGATGTTGAAATAAGTTTACTTTTAAGTTATAATGGTGAGTAGGAGTTATTATGAATTTAGGAAATATTCTAGAAGTAGTTATACTGGTTTCGGCGATTTTGACGATTTTATTGATTCTTTTACAGCGTAGAGGCGCGTCACTCGGAGCAGGTTTTGGTAGTTCGAGCGAACTAAATACCAAACGCCGTGGCCTAGAAAAGTCGATTTTTGTGACTACTATTATCACATCGGTAATTTTTGTAGGTTCTATTTTGGGCTTGTTAATTATTCCAGCATAATATGAAAAAATCATTTAAAAAGCGTGGGCAAAAGTTTGTAAAGAAATTTTCGCGTGCTTCTCTAAAAGCGAGTGCCGAAGGCAAAGAGCATATCAGGGAAAACTTGATTGGACGAATTTCTCATATTCGCAATATTCGCTTGTTGATTTTTGAGTGGATTTTGCTGGTGTCGGCGCTGATTATGCTAGCAGTGGCACAAGCAATCTGGTTTGGCGATTCTTATGCGGTAACTACCTTTGTAGATGGGGGAAGCTATATTGAGGGAACAGTAGGGCGCGTGAACTCCCTGAACCCACTTTTTGCAACGACGAGTAGCGAAAAAATCCTTAGTAAATTGATGTTCGCTACGTTAGTAACAAATGATTATTCGGGAAATCCTGGGCTGGGACTTGCTAGCTCGTTGAAAGTGAGTGATGATGGCAAGGTCTGGACAATGAAGCTACGCGATGGCCTAGTTTGGTCGGACGGAGAACCTTTAACGAATGAGGATGTAATGTTTACGATCAATCTATTGCAAAATCCGGCGGCAAATTCAATTTACGATGCAAATTTAGAGAACGTGAAGGTACGCGAGCGCGATAACGGAGAGATAGAATTTACGTTGCCGTCACAGTATAGCGATTTTATTTCAGCGCTGAATTTCCCGATTGTACCAAAGCACGAATTGGACGATGCTCAGCTCAAGAATATTATTGAGGACGATTTTTCTACTACGCCGATTACTTCTGGGCCATTCCGTTTTAACGCCACGCAAAACACTAGTGAAAACGAAAAAATTGTGTATTTATCTGCTAATGAAAATTATTATTTAGGAAGACCGATGCTGGATAGTTTTGCGGTACATACGTTTGGTACTAAAGAAGATTTAATTACAGCGATGAATGCTAGTGCAGTAACGGCAACCGCCGAGTTGTCTGGCGCGGAGACAGACAAGGTCACCTCTTCAAACTTTTATAAAAAAGATTCTAGCGTAAACGCTGGCGTATTTATGTTTTTTAATCTTTCTAGAAATGCGCTTTCCAACGTAGACATGCGCAAAGCCATTCGCCAGGGATTAGATTTGGAAAAAATCCGAGATATAGCGGAAAATACACAGGCGCTGAACTATCCAATTCTCAATTCACAAATAAAGTTATCAACGTATCCAGAGATACCGGGGTATAATTTCGAAGAGGCCAAGAAGAAGATTGCCGAACTTGCTGGTGATGGCGGAATCCATCTTGACGTAGTCACGGTTAACTCGGGATACTTGCCAGAAGTAGCAAATGAAGTAGTAAGTTCTTTGCGCGAATTAGGCATCGATGCAAACGTCTCTTTGTTTGCGGAAAATCAGGAGTTCTTAACGAATATTGTATCAAAACGGAATTACGATATCTTGATTTACGAGATTGAGCTTGGCTCTGATCCGGATCCACTAGCCTATTATCATTCATCACAAGTGAATGCTTCTGGATTAAATTTGTCTGGGTATCGCAATTCTTTGGTTGATGATTTGCTAGTTGGTGCGCGCGAGACTTTGGACGAGCAGCTTAGGATAAAGAAATACGAGTCGTTCTTATCTTATTGGGTAAATGACGTGCCAGCAATTGGATTTTATCAACCAAATCTAACTTATATTTATAATAAAAATACGCGGACATTCAACAATGACGTAAAATTGGTAACTGCGCTAGATAGGTTTGTGGATGTGGACGATTGGGCGTCGGTAAAGGGAACTAAAAATAAAACACCGTAAAAAAATGGTGCGCGTTATCTAAATCTCTACGAACCTCTCTGTGGGGTAGTTGAATACGTTATTGTGAATCCAACATGGCGGCCGGACTTCAATTTGGTCGAAAGTAAACTTAACCCTGAACTGCAGGATTTCATATATTAGGGCCATGACAACGAAACCAACTACGAACTATTAGTAATATATACATATATAGAGACTAGGCTAGTAGATCCATTGTCAATGTTAAAGCTCTCTTAAGAGCTTACAATGTCAATGGTAGACTTGCACCCGATGGTATAATTGAAGTAGTAAACAAGGACTTTTTATGCCAAGACCACGCAACAAACAAGACTTACTAAAGGCTGGCGAAGAGTACTACGCTAAGCTTATTGAAATGGCTGATGGAATGAGCGAGAAAGAGATGAACACTGAGTTTGATTTCTCCGGCGATCCATCGAAGAAAGAACGCCACTGGGGACGCGACAAGAATCTACGCGATATTTGGGTACACTTATACGAATGGCACCGAATGCTACTTGAATTTGTAGACACGAATCTAAATAAAGGCGGTAACGCACCATTCTTGCCAGAACCATACACTTGGAAGACTTATGGCGATATGAATGTTGAATACTGGAAGAAACACCAAAAGACTTCACTCGAAGATGCTAGAAAGATGTTTGAGAAATCACACAAAGACGTCATGAAGTTAGCCGAAAGCCTGAGCGAAGAACAACTATTCACTAAAGGCATGTATCCTTGGGTTGGCGGTTCAGTACTCGGCTCATATTTTGTGAGCGTTCTCTCATCTCATTACGACTGGGCAATGAAAAAGCTCAAAGCGCATAAAAAGAACTGTGCATAATATCGCCCTTAAGGCGCACCTCTAACCGAAAAGAGGTATCATGGCAAAACGCCACCCATTCAAGAAGACTAAACCCGGCGAACCAATACCGGTTACTGCTCGGCAACTCGAAAGCTTCATGCTCGAACATAACGGCAGATTTAATTCGCGCGACTACGACAAGTTCGAGCGTATGGAACTGACGGAGTCACCCGTTCGTGACGCGATCCATGAATTAAAGACCTATTCTCTAGAAACGCTAGCACAGCGCTTCGATGTGCGCCTTTTTGGGCGCGGTAAGCGCGTTTTTGCGAGGTTAGACGCCGAAGACGATAATTGGTACTACTTTTCCCTCGCATACATTCCACGCGCACTAAATAAGCGTAACGTAAATGACGCGGTAGTTCAGATGTTCTTCATTGGCAAGTGGCGCGTCCATAAGCTTTCGCTTTGGGCCGAACCGGAAGATATTAACCACTACGGCAACGATTCTAATAAAACATTCTATCATTTAGTCAATAGATAGCATCCACTTGGACACAATCGGGTTTTGAAAGTTATTGTGCAAGAAACAGGGGTGGGATTTTTTCTTGACCTTGAATGGTGAAATGTTGTGAAATATACGCGTGAAAAGTCGGCCGGCTCGGACGAAAAGAGTGCGTTCCATGATATAATTAGTGTAAGGTTTTTATTAAAATAATGTGGAGATAACATGATTGTCGGAGACTTACGCAACAAAGTAGATTCCATCTGGGATACCATTTGGACCGGTGGCATCACTAACCCGATTACTGCCGTTGAGCAGATTACTTATTTAATGTTTATTAAACTTCTCGACGATAATCAGCAGAAGGATGAATCAAAAGCGAATTCTCTTGGTATTCCACTAGACCGCAAAATCTTTGGCGAAGGCGTTTGCGTAATCTCTGAAAATCCACATCTTGAGGCAAACTACGAAGATATGCGCTGGCACGTCTTCCATAATTTCGATCCGGAAACGATGTTTAAGACCGTAAAGGATTACGTCTTTCCATTTATTAAAACTATTGGCGACTCCACATTCAGTAAATATATGGATAGCGCCACCTTTCTTATCCCTACTCCATTAGTCCTCTCTAAAATTGTAGATGGTATCGACGCTATGGATATGAATAATAAGGACATCATGGGCGATGTCTATGAATATCTTCTTAGCAAGATTGCCGCATCTGGCCAAAACGGCCAATTCCGTACTCCGCGCCATATTATTAATATGATCGTCGAGCTCATGCAGCCAACTTTAAACGATAACGTACTCGATCCTGCTATGGGTAGCGCCGGATTCTTGCTTTCAACTATCCGCTATGTCGGCGAACATCAAGAAGATGACCTTATGGTACCAGAAAAGCGCGACTACTACCGCTCTAAGCTCGTCACCGGCTTCGATACCGACCAATCCATGCTTCGCATCGGAGCTATGAACTTAATGCTTCATGGCGTAGATAGTCCTAATATCAAGTATCAAGACTCGCTTTCGAACGACAATACTGAGCGTGAAGCTTACTCTATGATCATGGCAAACCCACCATTTGCAGGTAGCCTTTTTCCAGATCAAGTCTCCAAAGATCTACTCTCATTAGCTAATACCAAGAAGACTGAGCTTCTATTCGTAGCATTGTTTATAAAAACCCTCAAAATCGGTGGCCGTTGCGCTTCTATCGTTCCGGACGGCGTCCTATTTGGTAGCAGTACTGCGCACAAAGCACTCCGTAAAGAGCTCGTCGAGAATCAGAAGCTTACTGCCGTGATTTCTATGCCTTCAGGCGTATTTAAGCCATACGCTGGTGTCTCGACTGCTATCCTTATCTTTACTAAGACGAATACTGGCGGAACCGACAAAGTATGGTTCTATGACATGAAAGCTGATGGCTTTAGTCTAGACGATAAGCGCGCCGCAGTAAAAGAAAATGATATTCCAGACATTATCGAGCGCTTCCATAACTTAAACAACGAAGAAGATCGTAAACGTACTGACCAATCATTCTTTGTACCAAAGGAAGAAATTGCCAAAAATGGCTATGACCTTTCTATTAATAAATACAAAGAAGTCGAGTACAAGCCAATCGAATATCCTCCTACATCAGAAATACTTGCCGATATCGAAAAGCTCGACCAGGAAGTGGCCGAAAATCTTGCCGAGCTTAAAAATCTTTTAAACGAAACAAATTCGAATTTGTAGAGGAAAATATGCAATATAAAACTCTAGATTCGCTATGCAAAGTCGCATCAGGCGGTACGCCATCACGCTCAAAGAAAGAATACTGGGATGGCGGAGATATTCCTTGGATTAAGATTGGCAATATTAAAAGCAAAGTAGTCTCCAACGCTGACGAGTACATAACTGAAGCTGGCTTAAATAATTCATCGGCTAAATTATTCAAGAAAGGCACAATCCTGTATACGATTTTCGCCACATTGGGCGAAGTAGGTATCTTAGATTTTGATGCTTGCACTAATCAGGCAATAGCTGGAATATCTATAGAAAAACCGGAAGAAATAACTACAGATTATCTGTATTACTACTTGAAATCGAAAAAAGCCGAAGTTAACCAAATCGGTAGAGGTGTCGCTCAGAATAATATTAACCTATCGATTCTGCGCAAGTTCTCAATTCCATTGAGAGATATCGAAGATCAAAAAACTATTGTTGGTTCTCTGAATAAAGTTGAATCAATTATCGAGAAACAGAAGCAGCAATTAGAACGATTAGATGAGCTAATCAAAGCCCGATTTGTCGAGATGTTTGGCGGCTCAAAAACATACCCTATTAAGCCGCTTTCGGACATAGCTGAATATTGGAATGGACTTACCTATAAGCCGACAGATGTATCGAATGACGGAACTATTGTTTTGCGCTCGAGCAATATACAGAACATGCAGCTAGATCTTAATGATATCGTCCGCGTAAAATGCGAAATCAGCAACAAAAAGATGGTAAAGAAAAATGATATTCTGATGTGCTCAAGGAATGGTAGCGCTAAGCTTGTTGGGAAAGTTGCACTCATCCCTAATCTTCAGGAACAAATGAGCTTTGGCGCGTTCATGATGATCATACGAAGCGAATATTATTCTTATCTCATGACCTATTTTCAGCTACCAGAATTTCGTTCGCAAATATCTACAGGGACTACCACAATTAATCAAATAACCCGATATATGCTCGATAAGGTTAAACTTCCAGTCCCAGACAAAGCGAGCATTGACGAGTTTGCCGCCTTCGTCGCACAGGTCGACAAATCAAAATTTGCCATACAAAAGTCACTCGAAAAAACGCAACTTCTATTCGATAGTTTAATGCAGGAATATTTTGGCTAGAAAACTACTCCTTTTGTTAGTGGAGGTTCTAATCTAACAAAGGAGTTATTTATGGAAGACACCATAAAATACATTTTGGTGGATATGGACGAATATCTCACCGCAAATCAATCACAAAAGTTACAGCGCGTATTGGTGACGCGACTAACTAAACAAGTCAAAACTATCAACAATCTATCTAACGACAACTATTTGTCGATGTTTTTGAATGCAAAAAAGATAGAAGGATGCTCAGAGCGGACGCTCGCGTACTACAAGACGACGGTAGAAAAACTGCTAGACGACGTAAACGATCCAATACGAAAAGTGACGACGGATGATATCCGCGAGTACTTAGCCAATTATCAATGCATAAACAATTGCAGTAAGACGACAATTGATAATATACGTCGCAATATATCGAGTTTCTTTACGTGGCTCGAAGAAGAAGACTATATCATCAAAAGCCCAATGCGGCGCATTCATAAAATCAAAACCGCAAAGACCGTCAAGGAAGTTATTTCCGATGAAGAAATCGAAAAGATGCGCGACAAATGCCAAAGCCTGCGCGACCTAGCGATAATTGATCTGCTTTATTCGACCGGAATAAGAATTGGTGAATTAGTGCGACTGAATATTGACGACATAGATTTCGAAGAACGCGAATGTATCGTTTTCGGCAAAGGCGACAAAGAAAGACGCGTGTATTTCGACGCAAAGACCAAGATTCACCTAATGGGTTACATAAATAGCCGCTCTGACGCAAATCCTGCCCTTTTCGTGACACTTGACGCGCCATATGATAGATTAAGGATATCTGGCGTTGAAATCCGTTTAAGACGCTTAGGACGCGAATTAGGCATCAATAAAGTACATCCACATAAGTTCCGCCGAACCATGGCGACGCGCGCAATAGACAAAGGAATGCCGATTGAACAAGTTCAGCGACTGCTAGGCCACTCGCAAATCGATACGACCATGCATTATGCGATCGTAAATCAAACGAATGTAAAAGTTTCCCATCGCAAGTTCATCGCCTAGCGCAAATTTTGATTTGTCGACCTGAGCGACGAAGGCGGCAAATTGGTTTTGTAACTCGACCGGCGCAAACGGTATAGTTACTTTCGAAAAATTTGTTTTGTTTAAGATTGGGACTACTGGCGCGTTGGCTTTCTCTTGCATAAACTTTTTCTTCGTATCAATCGCATAGGCTAAATAAATCGAGTTTACGTTATCGTTTGGCGCAATAAAGTTGATTTGCTGATTACATATTCCTCGACGCTTAATAATACCAATTTTCCCAATAATTCCGATACAAGTTACTGCAACGGTCCCAGGATCCATAATCCTCGATACACTCTCCGCTCGGGCGTCGACAAATGATTCGGAACAATCTATGTTCGAAACTCCATCAATAAAGTCTCCAGGCTTATAGAATGGCATATCCGCATTCTCGTAGAAGTCTTTATTCTTCATTGGCGGCGTGGATCCAGTACTTATTTTTCCGAGTTCAGATAACTCTACTTCTTCGTAATCACCATCAAACATCTCGACAAATCGGGCTTTGACGAGATTGTCTAATTGTCGAATTTGCTCAGTTTTATTTTTGATAATTGCGGATAAATGTTTTAGTGAAGAGACAATTTCTCGTTGCCTTTGCTCACTCGGTAGAGGTATTTCGTAGTCTTTTAACCACTCGGTACTCATATTCTTCTGCGCAATGCCTTTTGATGATTTAATACAATCGTTCTCAAATTTATCAGAAAGCAATGCGAAGTATAAATAGTCTTTTATGATTCTGTCATCTTTAATTCTCAAACAAGCGACACGTTGATTAAGTGCGGCCGGTAGCCATTTCTTATCTAGCAATGCAACACGTCCGACGTTTCCGGTAAGCGATAAAAGAAGATCATTTTCTTTAAGCATATAGTCGCGAATTAGTGGTTCTTCGGAGTCTGGATAGAATGCTGGCTTTTCGTCTTCAACGTATCCTTTCTGGACATTTGCTATACGGATAATCCGAATTCCCGAATCGACATATTTACTACTCTTAAATGCGAAACCATTTAGAATTTTGCATGCATCTTTTAGCCTTATTGTGTTATCCATACTCACCTACAAATTCGAATATGGAAGTGAGATGAGTTAATGAATATTCACTTTGGATTTTCATATATAGGTTTAATATTTTTACTAATGTTGATGTTACCAAATATTATATGGAGTAAAAATAAGCCTAAAGGCTATGATAAATATGTAAAAAATGAAAATAAAGTATTACTACTATTGGAGTGGCTTGGAGAAATGCT
The DNA here is from genome assembly GCA_017512925.1 of Candidatus Saccharimonadota bacterium. Taxonomy (GTDB): domain Bacteria; phylum Patescibacteriota; class Saccharimonadia; order Saccharimonadales; family Saccharimonadaceae; genus Nanosyncoccus. Next base: position 264,753 of record JAFWEN010000003.1, read on the forward strand.
AGTAACCTGTCTGTCATTGATATTTAGTGATTTTAATATAAATAAAATATCAAACTGGTCTAGTATATTGTTAATTGCCTTTATTATAATGATTTTATACGAAATATATTGGATAAGATATTTTAAAAGTAATAAAACAATGAAAGATATGTATAGTAGCTTGTTAGGAATACCAGTTGCAGGAGCTACTTTGCCAGTAGTTGCATTTCTGTTACTAGGTATATATGGTAGAAATATATTTCTTATTATATCAACAATAGTATTAGGAATAGGACATATAGGAATACACTTAAATCATAAAAAAGAATTAGAATAAGAAATTACAATTTTATAGTTATTGATTTATAGTAATTTACCGAAAAGATTGTCAGTAATGACAGTCTTTTTTGTACGACAAGCAGTTATACAAATAGATTAGTTCAGTGCAACTAATCTATTTTTTATAAGAATTATAAA